>NZ_BAAAVI010000002.1:53932-240679 GCF_039534445.1 Streptosporangium fragile
GAAGGCGGCGGTGGACGAAGGCGGCGGTGGACGAAGGCGGCGGTGGACGAAGGCGGCGGTGGACGAAGGCGGCGTCATACGGCCCCAGCCCGCATGTGGCCTTCCGGCGCAGGTCACAGTGCATGTGCCCGGCCGCCCGGAGGACGCGTACCAGCGCGCGTCTCCGGCGCGAACAGCGCTCGACGGCGCTCCATCGAGGACGGGGACGCGCTCCCCGTCCGGGACCGGCTCTCCGATCCACTCACCCCGTACGCCCTTGGGCCTGGCCCCGCCTCACCCGCCGCGAGACCGGAACACAGGGGTTTCAGCGGACTTCCGGGGTAGCGGGCGGATCAGTGGAGGGAATCCGACATGGATCACTGCGTGATGGCGCAGGAGACATTCGCGACGGCCTGGAATGACGCCCCGCCCTCGTTTTCGACCAGCAGGAAGTGGCGCCAAGTCTTCGGAGTCCAACCGCTTGTGGTGATAGCCGATCGTATGACCTGGGCCTTGACCGGCTGCGTCGAGCCTACGAACTCGTAGTTTCCGGCGATCGCCTGCTTGCCTGCGGGGCAGTCGACCACCACGTAGTCAGTCTGTCCGGGCTGGATGGTCTTCGACCCATAGATCAGCTCGAATCCCCGCATCACCGGCTCGTCATCCGCCACCGCGCTGCCGCCGGTGAGGAGGCTGGTGAGAACCGCACCGGTGAGAGCCGCCATGACCAGTGCCGATCCCTGCCGCATACTCATCATGTGAACCTTTCGTTCCGGAAGTGATGGCGGAACGACCGTAGTTTCCGAGAACGCGGACGAGCGTCAGACGAAGGGATGATCTTTGGTCACTCTGGCGGATGACCATCGTCACCTTCGGGGGGTGTCCGAGGCCTTTCCGTACCTGCCTGGCCAGTCGGGCTACGACGAGCGCCTGCGAACCGCGCCGCCCCGGCTCGCCGATCGCCGCCGACGCGGGGTGTATCTCCGCCGAGCTGGACCGATATCCGGCCGCACGGGGCATACGGCTGCCGCGGCCGTCCCATCGCGGTCGCGCCCCGTCCCGGCGGGTCGCTTCTCGAACCTGTCCGCCGGTTCATCGCGTCGGTCGACGACACCCTCGAAGGCCGACGCGATCTCGAACCGCACGGCGGGCGCGGCCCTTCGGGGGCGGCCGTCCGCGTCGCCCGGCGCATTCCGGTCCTGACCGCTGTGATCTGGCACAACCGCGCCACCGGTTGGCCGGTCACCCGCCCGCTGATCGTCTGTGGCCACCGACCGGACTGCGAACTTGCCCGTCTACAGAGGTGGGAGCCCCGGTCGGGCGGGCGTTGTCAGCGGTGCGTGGTTCCCGTCTCCGGGGCGGTTCCGGCTCTTTCGAGGGCCGGGGCCGGATCGGGGCCGGGAGCCGGGGGCGTGGGCTGTGCCGTCGCGGCGGCGGGACGCGAGGGGGCCGGAAGGCGCAGGGAGAGCAGTGCCGCGACGGCGACCCCGGCGAGGAGCAGGCCCGCCGCGCCGAGCGTGGCGCCGTCGGGGCGGAGCAGCGGCTGGCCGCGCAGCGCCTGCCAGGTCACCAGGGCCAGCAGGGCCGCGTAGCCGCCCCCGGCGACGAGTACCAGCCGCAGCCGGACGACCTCCTCGCGCAGCGGCGCCAGGAGCATGGCGACCAGCGGCAGCACCTGGATGGCGTGCATGCCGACGAAGTGCGGGATGCGCAGGTCGCCGCCGGTGGTGCTCCAGTCGGCCAGCGGCAGGCCCGGCCCGCCGTCGGGGACGCCGACGCTGTGCGCGCCGATGACAGTGGTGGCGGTGTCCGCGAGCTGGGCGGCGGTCGGCGCGGTCATCAGGTAGCCCAGGCCGATGCCGACGGTGGAGATGACCAGCGCGAGGCGGATCGCCCAGGTCTGGGACGGGCTCGCCTGGCGCTCGCGCAGCACCAGGACCGCCGCCGCGATGTTGGCGATCATGAGGGTGACGACGGTGACGCCCATGATCGTGTACAGGGTGGAGTCGAGGGGGGTGGCGAAGTTGAAGTGGCTGCGTCGCCCCCGGGCGGCCTGGGCCGTGATGAGCAGCACCTCGGCGGTGCCCGTGACCGCCAGGACGGTACCGAGCAACCGGCCCGTGCGGGGTGCCCGTCGTCGCAACGACAGCAGCCAGGCCCAGGTGAGCGTGTAGATCCCGAACGAGACGGCGAACTTCAGCGGTTTCGCCCAGACGGGCATGCCGTCGAGCGTGCGGTCATCCAGCAGCAGCCCGGCGAGGGCGACGACCGCGATGACGGCCATGATCGCGGACGAGAACAGGAGGGGGCGATGGAGACGGATCATCGAGAGGGCTCTCTTATAGATAATGGATTTATCCATTATCTATAACTAGACTGTGGGGGAGCGCAAGAGGAGGCCGGGCTGTGCGGATGGCGGAACTGAGCCGGGTGACGGGTGTCTCCGTGCCGATGATCAAATACTATCTGCGGGAGGGCCTGCTCCCCAGCGGGGAGCGGACCGGTCCCAACCAGGCGCAGTACGGTCGGGAGCACGTCCGCCGGCTCAATCTGGTGCGCGCCATGGCCGAGTACAGCGGTCTGTCGCTGGCGGAGATCGCCGAGCTGCTGGAGGGGCTCGAACGGCCGGAGCTGAGCCTGTACGACCGGCTCGGCCTCGCCCAGTGCACCGTCACGTCCAGGCGCGAGCCCGGCGAGGGCGAGGGGTGGGAGCGGGCCGCGCGCGAGGCCCGGGAGCTGATCGCCCGGCACGGGTGGCGGCACTCCCCGGACAGCCAGGCCATGCGCGCCGTCACCGGCGTGCTGCTCACCCTCCGCACCCTGGGGTACGACGGCGTCTTCGCCCGCCTCGACGAGTACGCCGAGGCGGCGGCGCGCACCGCGCGGGCCGACGTGGCGGCCCTGGCCGACGAATCGGACCTGGAGCGGATGATCGAGCTGGTCGTGGTGGGCACCCTGCTCGGCGACACCCTGATCGCCGCCCTGCGCCGGATCGCGCAGGGCAACATCTCGGCCGAGATGCTCGGCGAGAAGCTCGAGGAGTGCTGAGGGCGAGGCTTTTCCCCGGGAGCCTCCGGAGTTTTCCCCGGGAGCCCCCGGAGTTCTCTTCGGGAGCCCCCGGAGGGGGCGGGGCCCTGTGGCGTCAGACGCCCAGCGGGGCGTCCATCAGCCGGGCCACGGCCTGCTCGTCGCCGCTCACGTCGACCCTCGCGTGCGCCTGGCGGCCGAAGCAGAACAGCAGCAGCTCCCCGGCCCTGCCGGTCACCTCGACCTGCGGGGCGTCCCCGGGCCCGCCGATGGCGACGCCGCCGCCGATGCGGTGCATGACGACACGTGCCGGAGACTTGCGCAGGAACACCCTGTTGCCGGCGCGGACCTGCTTCCAGAAGGTCTGCTCCAGGTCGGCGGGCAGCTCGCGCGGTTCCCAGACCCGCTGCGCGCGACGGACGTCCTCGTGGTGGATGAAGTACTCCGTCGTGTTGACCACCTGGTCCAGGCCGGGGATCAGGCGGTAGATCCCGCCGGGGCCGGAGCGCACCAGCTCGACGAGACCGTCGTAGCCGTGCCTGGCCTTCATCGATTCCTGAACCGAGGCCGTGTAGCCCGCCAGGGGCGCCAGGAGGATGCCGCCGAGGGCGTCGGGACGGCTCTCCCGGAGGACGAGGTGGGCGGCGAGGTCGAAGGTGGTCCAGCCCTCGCAGAGGGTGGGGGCGTCCGGGCCGAGCCGGGCGAACAGGTCGCTGAGGGCGGCGCGTTCGGCGCGGGCGTGATTCATCGAATACCTCCGGTGTGGCGACCCGGCTGCGGAACCCCGGCCCGGGAGACCGGAGTCCCCGGTCTCGGCCGAGGAAGGACGTCGGCCGCCGATCCTCGCAAGATTGTTGCACAGGCAACCAGGAAGATCATCGGAACCGGCCAGGTTGGGGAATAAGAATGTGATGGGACGTGATAGGCACTTATGTAGCAATGTTTCCCTTCGAAAGGACAGCCCCCGCGTGGCGACCAAAGTGACTTCCGCAGTCATGCGCCAGGGGCTCCGGCTCCTCGGGCTGGCCATCCGGACGGAGAAGGGGATCTTCGCCGCCGCGGCCCTGTCCAGCACCCTGTACGGCGTGATGACCGTCGCCTCGGCCTGGGCGCTGGGCTGGGCCACGGAGAACCTCGTGCTCCCCGCCTTCCAGCGGGGCGAGATCGCGACCGGCACCATGCTCCTCGGCACGTTCCTGATCCTCGGGACGGCGCTGCTGAAGGCGCTGGGCGTGTCCGGGCGGAGATACTTCGCCGGGGTCATGCAGTACCGGATGCAGGCCCGCTCCCGCCGAGACGTCACCCGGCAGTACCTCAGGCTCCCCCTGGCCTGGCACCACCGGCACCCGACCGGCCAGCTGCTCTCCAACGCCAACGCCGACGTCGAGGCCGCCTGGGCGCCGCTCGCCCCGCTGCCGATGGCGGTCGGCGTGGTCGTCATGCTGGTCACCGCCGCGGTGGCGCTGGTGCTCACCGACCCGGTCCTCGCCCTGGTCGGCTTCCTGATCTTCCCGGCGATCGCCGTGCTCAACCTGGTCTACCAGCGCAGGCTCAACCCCCTGGCCACCCGCGCCCAGCAACTGCGCGCCGAGGTCAGCGAGATCGCCCACGAGAGCTTCGACGGCGCCCTGGTCGTCAAGACCCTCGGCCGCGAGGACGAGGAGACCGCCCGGTTCCTGGCCAAGGCCCACGAGCTGCGCGACGCCAACATCGCCGTCGGCCGGATCCGCGGCCTGTTCGACCCGGTGCTGGAGGCGCTGCCCACCCTGGGCGTGCTCGCCGTACTGCTGATCGGCGCGGCCCGGCTGGAGAGCGGGGCCATCACCTCCGGCGTCCTCGTCCAGGTCGCCTACCTGTTCACCCTGCTGGCCTTCCCGATCCGCGCGCTCGGCTGGGTCCTCGCCGAACTGCCCCGCGCCGTCGTCGGCCACGAGCGGGTCACGGCCGTGCTGGAGGCCACCGGGTCCATGGAGCACGGCTCCGTCGCGCTGCCCGGTACCGAGCCGGCCCGGCTGGAGGTCCGCGACCTCGGGTACGCCTACGGCGACTTCCCGGTCCTGCGCGACGTCAGCCTCGCCGTCGAGCCCGGCCGCACCGTCGCCCTGGTCGGCCCCACCGGCTCCGGCAAGTCCACGCTCACCCAGACCCTCGTCCGCCTGGTCGACCCGGTACGGGGGGCCGTGCTCGTCGACGGGGTCGACCTGCGCGACGTCGCCCGCGGCGGGGTCAGCGACGCGGTCGCACTGGTGCCGCAGCAGACGTTCCTGTTCGACGACACCGTGCGCGGCAACGTCACCCTCGGCCTGCCGGTCGGCGACGACGAGGTCTGGGCGGCGCTGCGCCTGGCCCAGGCCGAGGGTTTCGTCAGCGCTCTGCCCTCCGGCCTGGACACCCGGGTCGGCGAGCGCGGCGCCACCCTGTCCGGCGGCCAGCGCCAGCGGATCGCGCTGGCCCGCGCGCTGGTGCGCCGCCCGCGCCTGCTGATCCTGGACGACGCCACCTCCAGCGTCGACCCGCAGGTCGAGGCCAAGATCCTGTACGGCCTGCGGGACGCCGTCCAGGCCGCGACCGTGGTCGTCGTCGCCTACCGGATGGCCACCATCACCCTGGCCGACGAGGTCGTCTACCTGCACCACGGCCGGGTCGTCGACCGGGGCGCCCACGAGGAGCTGCTCGCCCGCTGCGAGGGCTACCGCAACCTGGTCACCGCCTACGAACGGCAGGAGGCCGAGCGCGAGGCGCTCGGCGCCGACGAGTACGAGGAAGAAGAGGCCATCGCGTAACATCCTCCCCGCCCGAAGGGACGGCGGGGGAGTCCGGCGGCGACCGCCCCACGAAGACACGAAGACACGAAGAGAAGAGGAGCCGACGGTGAGGGAGCACAACCGGCCGCGGAGCCGCCGCGCCGGCGCGACGGGCATCCGGAACGACGCGCCGCTGGGCGGTCGGTGCCGGTGAACTCGCTCCAGGGTGTCGAACGCTCCGCGCTGGCCACCGTCCGGCGCGGCCTCTCGCTCACGCCGGAGTTCCGCAGGGGGATCGCCGTGACCCTCGTGCTGGCCGTGCTGGCCACGGGGGGCAGGGTGATCGTGCCGATCGCCGTCCAGCAGACCGTCGACACCGGCCTCGCCGGCCCGGTCCCCGACCTGGCCCACATCCGCGCCACCGTGCTGCTGTGCGCCGCCGCCGTGGTGCTCACCGCGCTGTGCGCGTACCTGATGAACGTCCGCCTCTACCGGGCCACCGAGTCCTCCCTCGCCACGCTCCGGGTGCGCGGCTTCCGGCACGTGCACGACCTGTCGGTGCTCACCCAGAACTCCGAGCGGCGCGGCGCCCTCGTCTCCCGGGTCACCGGCGACATCGACCAGATCAGCACCTTCATGCAGTGGGGCGGGCTGATGCTCATCGTCGCCCTCGGCCAGCTGCTGGTCGCCACCGCGCTGATGGTCGTCTACTCCTGGCAGCTCGCCCTGCTGGTGTGGGCCTGCTTCCTGCCGCTCATGGTCATGCTGCCGCGCTTCCAGCGCTGGCTCTCGGGCGCCTACACGCAGGTCCGGGAGCGTACCGGCGACCTGCTCTCGGCGGTCAGCGAGTCGGTGGTGGGCGCGGCGGTGATCAGGGCCCACGGCGCGGAGCACCGTACGGCCGAGCGGCTCGACGCCGCGATCGAGGCGAACAAGGCGGCGCAGGCCCGCACGCAGCGGATCGTCGCGACGGTGTTCCCGCTGACCGACATCGTGGCGGCCGTGGCCCTGGCCGCGGTGGTGCTGCTCGGGGTGCGGCTGGGCCTCGACGGCGACATCACCGCCGGGGAACTGGTCGCCTTCCTGTTCGTGATCACGCTGTTCATCTCGCCGATGCAGATCGCCACCGAGGTGCTCAACGAGGCGCAGAACGCGGTCGCCGGCTGGCGGCGCATCCTCGGCGTGCTCGACACCCCGCCCGACGTGGCCGACCCGGGGCCGGAGGGCGTCGAGCTGCCGCGCGGCCCCATCTCGGTCTCCTTCGAGGACGTCGGGTTCGCCTACCCCGGGGGCACGCCGGTGCTGCACGACGTCACCGTGGACATCCCGCCGCGCTCGCGGATCGCCGTGGTGGGGGAGACCGGATCGGGCAAGACGACCTTCGCCAAGCTGCTCACCCGCCTGATGGACCCGGTCTCCGGCCGGGTCCTCATCGACGGGCACGACCTGCGGACCGTCCGGTTCTCCTCGCTGCGGCGGCGGATCGTCATGGTCCCCCAGGACGGCTTCCTGTTCGACGGCACCCTGGCGGAGAACATCCGCTTCGGCCGCCCCTCCGCCACCGACGACGAGATCCGGCTGGCCATGACGGAGCTGGGCCTGACCGACTGGCTGGAGGGGCTCCCCGCCGACCTGGACACCCCGGTCGGCCAGCGCGGCGAGTCGCTGTCGGCGGGGGAACGCCAGCTCGTCGCGCTCGCCCGAGCCTACCTGGCCGACCCCGACCTGCTGCTGCTGGACGAGGCCACCTCCGCGGTCGACCCGGCCACGGAGGTGCGGCTGGCCCGCGCGCTGGAGGGGGTCACCCGGGGCCGCACCGCCGTCTCCATCGCCCACCGGCTGTCCACCGCCGAGGCGGCCGACGAGGTGTTCGTCTTCGAGCGGGGCCGCATCGTCCAGCGCGGCCCGCACGCCGAGCTCGTCCGGCAACCCGGTGTCTACGCGGATCTGCACGCCTCATGGGTCTCCGCGGCCCATTCCTGACGGAACCCGGCCCGCGCGAACCCGGGGGAGGGATCACGCGGGCCGGGCCGTCTCCGGACGACCCGGGGATTAGCGGGTCCTCTTCGAGGTAGGGACGGGGTAGGGCGGTTTTCCCGCCGTGGGAGGGCGGTCCGCCCGTCCGGGAGAAAGCAGGGGGCGATGACAGAGGTGCTGGGTGAGGACCCGGAGGCGCAGGTTCCGCGGTTCCCCGTGCTGGATCCGCAGTCCGCTGCCGCCCGCAGCGAGCTGCTCGACGACCTGCCGAACCTGCGGGTCCTGGACGACGACGATGACGATCCGGTCCTGGTCCGCCTGGACGGGTCCCCGGTCGACACCTGGCGGGAGAAATACCCCTACTCCGAGCGCATGGACCGGCCGGAGTACGACCGGCTCAAGCGGCTGCTCCAGATCGAGCTGCTCAAACTCCAGTACTGGATCAAGGACACCGGCGGGCGCCTGGTGATCCTCTTCGAGGGGCGCGACGCGGCCGGCAAGGGCGGCACGATCAAGCGCTTCATGGAGCACCTCAACCCGCGCGGCGCCACCGTGGTCGCGCTGGAGAAGCCGAGCGAGCGCGAGAGCACCCAGTGGTACTTCCAGCGCTACGTCTCCCACCTGCCGGCCGCGGGGGAGATGGTCTTCTTCGACCGCTCCTGGTACAACCGCGCCGGGGTGGAGCGGGTGATGGGCTTCTGCACCCCGGAGGACTACCTGCAGTTCATGGAGCAGACACCCGAGTTCGAGCGCATGCTCGTCCGCGACGGCATCCACCTGGTCAAGTTCTGGTTCTCGGTCTCGCGCTCCGAGCAGCGCACCAGGTTCGTGATCCGCCAGGTCGACCCGGTGCGCCAGTGGAAGCTCTCGCCGATGGACCTGCAGTCGCTGGACAAGTGGGAGCAGTACACCCAGGCCAAGGAGGACATGTTCCTGCACACCGACACGGAGGAGGCCCCGTGGACGGTGATCAAGAGCAACGACAAGAAGCGCGCCCGGATCGAGGCCATGCGCCACGTGCTCAGCCTGTTCGAGTACGAGGACAAGGACCACGAGGTCGTCGGCGTCCCCGACCCCAACATCGTCGTGCACGCCGCCGACGTGCTCGACGACGACCGCGCCCACTGAGCGCCCACGCCGGGCCGGACGCCGCACCGTTCCCCGGTTGCGGCAGAATTGCCGCATGTCCCTTGACCCCGCCATCGCGGCCCGGCTGAAGCGCACCGCCGACGGGCTGGTGCCCGCCGTCGTCCAGCAGTACGACACCGGTGAGGTGCTCATGCTCGCCTGGATGGACGACGAGGCGCTGCATCGCACGCTCACCACCGGCCGGGCCACCTACTGGTCGCGCAGCCGCGGGGCCTACTGGGTCAAGGGTGACACCTCCGGCCACGTCCAGCACGTCAAGTCCGTCGCCCTCGACTGCGACGGCGACACGATCCTGCTCAAGGTCGACCAGGTGGGCGCCGCCTGCCACACCGGCGACCGGACCTGCTTCGACGCGGCGCCGCTGGCGGTGACCGGGGGGTGACCGCCGGGCGCGAGCTGTGGACCTGGGCGGCCGCCTGCACGGCAGGCGCCGCGCTCGTGCTGCTCGCCTCCGGGCGTGAGTGGTTCACCGTGACGTACGGGACGCGGCAGGTGCCGGTCTCCGCCGCGGAACTGGCCCCCGCGCTCGGCCCCGCGGCCTGGGCCTCCCTCGCCGCGGTGGTCGCCGTGCTCGCGACGAGCGGGATCTGGCGCAGGTCCGTCGGTGTGGTGATGGCGCTCTGCGGAGCCGGAGTGATCGCCGGATCGTGGTGGGGGAGCGGCATGGGCGCGGCGCTGCGGATCTCCGCGGAGCAGGTGCCGGTGGCCGCGGGCGTCACCCCGCAGGTCGCCTCGGTCCTGGCCTGGCCGGTCGTCTCCTCCGCGGGCGGCCTGCTCCTGGTGGCCGGCGGCGTGGTGGCGGCCCTGCGGGGCGCCCGCTGGCCCGGCATGTCCGACCGCTACGACCGATCCGGGACGGGCGCCGGCGGTGCGGCCTCCTCCTCCGGCGCCTCCGGCGCCCTCGGTGAGCGGGCGCTGTGGGACGCCCTCGACCGCGGCACCGATCCCACGGCCGGTCCGGACGACGAGGACCGCTGACGGCCGCGATCCCGTAGGCGTGCGCGAATCCCCTCGGCGGAGGGCTGTTTTCGCTAAGATTCCGCCTTCAACGGGATAATTGGAGTCATTCATGAGCTATGACAATCAGCCGGGCGGCTACCAGCAACCCCCGGGAGGTGGTGGCTACGGTTCCCCCGGCGGTTACGGCTCATCCGGTGGCTACGGCTCCCCCGGTGGTTACGGGCCGCCGCCCGGCGGCCACGACCCGTACGGTGGTTATGGGCCGCCGCCCGGCGGCCACGACCCGTACGGTGGTTACGGCGGTCCCCCGCCCCCGCCTCCGCCCCAGCGCAACAACGGCATGGCCGTCGCCGCCCTCATCCTGGGCATCGCCGGCCTGTTCTTCTGCGGTCTCCCCTCGGTCGTGGGCGTCGTGCTCGGCCACGTCTCGCTGGGGCAGATCAAGCGGACGGGCGAGGACGGCCGGCCGATGGCCCTCACCGGCCTGGTCCTGTCCTATGTCGGAGTCGCCCTGTGGCTGATTCTGGTGCTGGGATGGGCGGTCACGTTCGGGGTGATCTTCGACTCGGCCCTCAACCCGGATCCGGACTACGGGTACGACATACCCGAGGTGCACGAGGATCCCGAGGTGTTCGACCTCCCGACGACCGAGGCGACCGCGCCGGGTCTGTGACCGGCACGTCGGCCGCGTACCCGGGCGGCTCCCGGACCGGGAGCCGCCCGGCTTGAGTATCGTGGCCGTCGGGGGAGACGTCGGCGGAGGGGGTCCGAGACGCCATGGTGACGGGGAAGACCGCCGGTCCGCGCGCGTCGCGGGCGCGGGCGATGCTGGCGCCTCTCGGCACCGCGCTGGCGGCGGGCGCCGCGGTCGCGTTCGTGGGGGCGGTCGACCCCAACGAGCCCGGCCACTACCCGACCTGCCCGTTCCTGGCGCTCACCGGGCTCTACTGCCCGGGCTGCGGCGGCCTGCGGGCCGTCCACGCTCTGGTCCACGGCGACCCGGCCACGGCCGTGGGGCTCAACCCGGTCGTGGTGGTCATGATCCCGGTGCTGGCCGTATTCTGGGCGTACTGGGCGCTGCGCTCCTGGCGCGGGGGACCGCCCATCGGGAAATCCGTACGGCCGGTCTATGTTTGGCTATTCCTGGCCTTAATGATCGTCTTTTGGATAGTGCGAAATCTTCCTTTCGGGGAATTCCTGGCCCCGTAGTCGCCTATAGGTCTCACCCGGTGGCAGGGCGACCCCGGTCGGGCCGATAGCATCGGCGGGACAAGGGCAATCGATCGGGAGGGGCCTTACTCGTGAGCGAGCGGAGTGAGCGAACCATGAGCATGGCAACGTTCGCGAACCTGGCCTCCGAGCTTCGCGAGGAGGGCAAGTGAGCGTGCTGGAGGAGATCCTCGAAGGGGTCCGCGCCGATCTCGCCCAGCGGCAGGAGAACGTGTCGCTGGCCGAGCTCAAGGAGCGGGCCCAGCGGGCGCCCGCCCCCCGCGACGCCTACGCGGCGCTGGGCGGCGACCAGGTGGCGGTGATCGCCGAGGTCAAGCGGTCCAGCCCGTCCAAGGGGGCGCTGGCGGCGATCGCCGACCCCGCCGCGCTGGCGGGCGACTACGAGTCCGGTGGCGCCCACGTCATCAGCGTGCTGACCGAGAGGCGCCGTTTCGGCGGCAGTCTCGACGACCTGGCCGCCGTGCGCGCCGTGGTCGACATCCCCATCCTGCGCAAGGACTTCATCGTCACCTCCTACCAGCTCTGGGAGGCCCGTGCCTACGGCGCCGACCTGGCGCTGCTGATCGTGGCCGCGCTCGACCAGAACGCGCTGGTCTCCCTCATCGAGCGGGCCGAGTCGATCGGGCTGGCCCCGCTGGTCGAGGTGCACACCGAGGAGGAGCTCGACCGGGCGCTCGCCGCCGGAGCCAGGATCATCGGTGTCAACGCGCGGAACCTCAAGACCCTCGAGGTGGACCGCGAGGTGTTCGCCAAGCTGGCCCCCAAGATCCCCGACGGCATCATCAAGATCGCTGAGTCGGGCGTGCGCGGCCCCCACGACCTGCTCGCCTACGCCAGGGCCGGCGCCGACGCCGTCCTGGTCGGCGAGAGCCTGGTCACCGGCAAGGACCCCCGGGCAGCCGTGGTCGACCTGGTCACCGCCGGCGCCCACCCCGCATCCCGACCTGAGGGGCAGTAAGCGAAGTGACAACGCAAGACGGAACCGTCCTGACCGCCGCGGACCTCGCCGGGAACGGTGTCCACGGTGACGATCCGGACACCCACGGCAAGTTCGGCGTGTTCGGCGGGCGTTACGTGCCCGAGGCGCTGATCCCCGCCCTCGACGAGGTCGCCGCCGAGTACGACAAGGCGAAGAACGACGCCGAGTTCATCCGCGAGTTCGACCACCTGCTGCGCACCTACGCCGGCCGGCCGACCACGCTGACCGAGGTCCCCCGCTTCTCCGAGCAGGCGGGCGGCGCCCGGATCATCCTCAAGCGCGAGGACCTGACCCACACGGGCGCGCACAAGATCAACAACGTGCTCGGCCAGGCCCTGCTGACCAAGCGCCTGGGCAAGACGCGGGTGATCGCCGAGACCGGCGCCGGCCAGCACGGTGTCGCCACCGCCACCGCCGCCGCCCTGATGGGCCTGGAGTGCGTCATCTACATGGGGGCCGTCGACTGCGAGCGCCAGGCGCTCAACGTCGCCCGCATGAAGCTGCTCGGCGCCACCGTCGTCCCGGTCACCAACGGCAGCCAGACCCTCAAGGACGCGATCAACGAGGCCTTCCGCGACTGGGTCGCCAACGTCGACCACACCCACTACCTCTTCGGCACCATCGCCGGGCCGCACCCGTTCCCGGAGATCGTCCGCGACTTCGCCCGCATCATCGGCGTCGAGGCCCGGCGCCAGATGCTGGAGCTCACCGGCAAGCTGCCGGACGCGGTCGCCGCGGCCGTCGGCGGCGGTTCCAACGCGATCGGCATCTTCCACGCCTTCATCGAGGACGAGAACGTCCAGCTGCACGGCTTCGAGGCCGGCGGCCGCGGCCTGGAGAGCGGCGAGCACGCCCTGACCCTCACCGCGGGCTCCGTCGGAGTGCTGCACGGCTCGCGCACCTACGTGCTGCAGGACGACGAGGGTCAGACGGTCGAGTCGCACTCGATCTCCGCCGGCCTCGACTACCCGGGCGTCGGCCCCGAGCACGCCTGGCTCAAGGACAGCGGCCGCGCCACCTACCACGGCATCACCGACGCCGAGGCGATGGAGGCCTTCGCGCTGCTCGCCCGGACCGAGGGCATCATCCCGGCGATCGAGTCCTCGCACGCGCTCGCCGGCGCCCTCAAGCTCGGCCGCGAGATGGGCCCCGGGGCCACCATCCTGGTCAACCTGTCCGGCCGGGGCGACAAGGACATGGGCACCGCGATGAAGTACTTCAACCTCTGACGACCGACTCGCCTCCCCTCCGGGACCACCGGAGGGGACGGAGGCCACGACCCGCAACGGAACCAACGATGACGACTCTTCAGACGGTGTTCGCCAAGGCGAAGGCGGACGACCGCGCCGCCCTCATCGGATACCTCCCCGCTGGATTCCCCAGCAAGGACGGCGCGATCGCGGTCGCCACCGCCATGGTGGAGGCGGGCTGCGACGTGATCGAGATCGGCCTGCCGTACTCGGACCCGCTCATGGACGGTCCGACGATCCAGGACGCCGTCCACCGGTCCCTGACCAACGGCACCCGCATCGCCGACGTGCTGCGCACGGTCGAGGGCGTGGCCAAGACGGGCGCCGCCACCCTGGTCATGACGTACTGGAACCCGATCGACCGCTACGGCGCCGACCGCTTCGCCCGCGACCTGGCGAACGCGGGCGGGGTGGGCACCATCACGCCCGACCTGACCCCCGAGGAGGCCGGGCCCTGGCGCGCGGCCAGCGCCGGGGCCGGGATCGACACGGTCTTCCTCGTCGCGCCCAGCTCCACCGAGGCCCGTATCAAGGCCGTCGTCGACAGTTGCACCGGCTTCGTCTACGCCGCCTCGCTGATGGGCGTCACCGGGGCGCGCGAGCAGGTCGGCGCCGCCGCGCACGGCCTGGTCGAGCGGACCCGCCGGCACACCTCCCTGCCGGTCTGCGTCGGCCTCGGCGTCGGCACCGGCAAGCAGGCCGCGGAGGTGGCCGGCTACGCCGACGGTGTGATCGTGGGCTCGGCGTTCATCCGCCGTGTCCTGGACGCCCCCGACGAGGCCTCCGCCCTGGCCTCGGTCCGCGAGCTGGGCGCCGAACTCGCGGCCGGCGTCCGCGCCTGACCGGTGTTCTCCGGATGCGGCCGCCCGGAAAGGGCGGCCGCGTTCTCGTTTCTCCCTGCCTGTCCCCCCACCCGGCCGGCTTATCCGACGCTTATCGCGCCCGTGATGGGGTTTCCTTGAATATCGTGCACCCCGCCGGAGACGTCCGCGCCGAGGCCCTGGAAAGGAGAAGTTGGCGCTCGTGACTTCTGAGAAGCCCGCGTCCGAGAGGCCGCGAAAGGTGATTTCGGCGCTACCCTGGGTGACGACCGTCTCGCGGCTGATTATGGCGGGCGTGCTGATCGTCGCCGGCTGGGGCAAGATCGGAACGCCGGTTCTCTCGGTCCAGGCGGTCGAGGCATACGAACTGCTCCCGGAATCGCTCGCCAGGGTGGTCGGCTACGGCCTGCCCATCCTGGAGATCGTGGTGGGGGTGTTGCTGGTTGTCGGGCTGCTCACCCGCGTCGCGGGCGTCGTCTCGGCGCTGCTGATGCTCGCGTTCGTCATCGGCATCGCCTCGGCGTGGGCGCGCGGGCTGCGGATCGACTGCGGCTGCTTCGGCGGCGGCGGTCAGCTCGCCGCGGGGGAGGAGCCCGCCTACCTCGTCGACATCCTGCGAGACTTCGGTCTCTTCGCGCTCGGTGTGGTCATCGCCTGGTTCCCGCCGGGACGCTTCGCACTCGACTCCGCGCTGGGGCTGACCCCGGATCGGGGACCGGACGACGACACCGAGATCATCGAGGACGAGGAGCCACCTGAGAAGGAGAACGACTGACATGGGCAAGGCCGCGCGGGACCAATCGGCGCGTGAACGGATCAAGGCGCAGCGCGAGCAGCAGCGGCGCAAGGACAAGGCCAGGCGGATCACGACGATAGCGGCCGCGGCCGTGGTCGCGATCGCCGCGGTCGGGGCCGGATGGTGGTACGCCGCCCAGAGCAGCAAGTCCGAGCAGGCGACCGCCGCGCTGGCGCCGATCACCGTGACCGCGGACGGGGCCGTGGTCATGGCCAAGGCCGGCGTGGAGAAGCCGGTCCTCGACGTCTACGAGGACTTCCAGTGCCCCGCCTGCAAGTCGCTCGAGGAGGCCAGCGGTCCCACGATCAAGAACCTGGCGGCCGAGGGCAAGGCCAAGGTGGTCTTCCACCCGATCACGATCTTCCCGGAGCAGATGAACAACGGCATCACCCGGGGCAACTCCGTCCGGGCCGGCGTCGCCTCCCGCTGCATCGCCGGCGGCACCCCCTGGATGCAGTTCCACGACAAGGTGTTCAAGGAGCAGCCCCTCGAGAACGTCGAGGGATTCAAGATCTCCGACCTGGTCGAGTGGGGCAAGGAGGCGGGCGTCACCGACCCGAACTTCGAAAAGTGCGTGACCGGTCAGGAGAAGGCGGCTCAGCACACCGCCTACAGCCAGAAGATCCTCGACACCCAGAAGCTCCAGGGCACTCCCACGCTGAAGCTGAACGGCACCGAGGTCCCCAATGACGTGGCCTTCTCGCCGTCGGGGCTGCGCCAGGCCGTTCTTGATGCCGCCAAGTAGCCCGCGACACGGTAACGTCACCTGACATGCCCCTCGCCTCGATTCCCAGCCCCTCGCAGGGGGTCTGGTATCTCTTCGATGTGGTCCCCATCCGGGCCTACGCACTCTGCATCGTGCTCGGCGTCGTCGCCGCCGTGATCATCGGTGAGCGCCGCTGGCGCGCCCGCGGCGGTGAGCCCGGGACCATCGTGGACCTCGCCGTGTGGGCCGTGCCGTTCGGCCTGGTCGGTGGACGGCTGTACCACGTCATCACCGACTGGCAACTCTACTTCGGACCCGACGCCCCCAATGAGCCGATCGAGGCGCTGTTCATTTGGAACGGCGGTCTGGGCATCTGGGGTGCCATCGCGCTCGGCGCCCTGGGCGTCTGGTTCGGCTGCCGGGCCAGGGGGATCTCCCTGTCCGCGGTGGCCGACACCGTCGCCCCCGGCGTCGCGGTGGCCCAGGCCATCGGCCGCTGGGGCAACTACTTCAACCAGGAGCTGTTCGGCAGCCCGACCGACCTGCCGTGGGGTCTGGAGATCGACCCCGACCGGCCGGGCACGGTGCCGGGGGAAGACACCTACCACCCCACGTTCCTGTACGAATCGATCTGGGACCTGGGCCTGGCCCTCGTCCTGATCTGGGCGGGGCGCAGGTTCGCGCTCCGCCACGGCCGGGTGTTCGCCCTCTACGTCGCGGGTTACACCGTGGGCCGCTTCTGGATCGAGGGCCTGCGCGTCGACGCCGCCCACCACATCCTGGGCCTGCGCCTCAACCAGTGGACCTCGATCATCGTGTTCCTGGGGGCCGTGGCCTACTTCTGGTACGCCAGGAACAAGACCGGCGAGGAGAAGGTCCGGGCCACGCCCGACCTCGCCGCGGACCTCGGCGACCCGGCCGACCCGGCCCACCCGGCCGACCAGGCCGACGACTCGGAGAAGGCCGACCCCGAGGCGGGCACCGAGGCGGACGCCGTCGAGGACGCCGTCGAGGACGCCGTCGAGGACGACGGCCCCGGGGGCGACGCCGAGGCGGAGGCCCGCGCCGGGGAGCCGCGCGCCTCGCTTGGTACGCTCGCAGGCGAGGGCCCGGCCGACCCGGCGCATCCGGCGGACCAGGCCGAGCCCGGCGAGAACGACGACGAGCCCGGCGCGGCCCCCGCGGCGGACGGTGACCACCGCGAGGAGACCGCGGAGAAGGCCACGGCCGAGGGCGAGAAAGAGAGACGATGAGTGCAGGCGGCGCGGGGAGCCGCGCCGAGATCCACCATCAGCACCGTGACGTCAACGGCGGCTGGCTGCGGCCGTCGGTGTTCGGCGCGATGGACGGCCTCGTCTCCAACTTCGCCCTCATCGCGGGCGTCGCCGGCGGCACCGACAGCACCAAGGTCATCGTGCTCGCCGGCGTCGCCGGGCTGGCCGCCGGCGCGTTCTCCATGGCCGGCGGCGAGTACGTCTCGGTGGCCAGCCAGCGTGAGCTCGCCCTGGCCGAGATCGACGTCGAGCGGCGCGAGCTCGAACGCCACCCCGAGGCCGAGCAGGAGGAGCTGGCCAAGCTCTACGAGGACCGCGGCGTCGAGCCCGCCGTGGCGGCCGAGGTGGCCCGGCAGATCTCACGGGATCCCGACAAGGCCCTGGAGGTGCACACCGAGGCCGAGCTCGGCGTCACCCCCCGGGACCTGCCCTCGCCCAAGGTCGCCGCGGTCTCCTCGTTCCTGTCCTTCAGCGTGGGCGCGATCCTGCCGCTCCTGCCGTACCTGCTCGGGGTCACCAGCCTGGTGGTCTCGGCGGTGCTCTCCTGCCTCGCCCTGTTCGGCGCGGGCGCGCTGGTCTCCCGGGTCACCGCGCGCAGCTGGTGGTACAGCGGGCTGCGCCAGCTCTTCGTCGGGGCGCTCGCCGCCGGCCTGACCTTCGCCCTGGGCAACCTCCTGGGAGGGACCGGACTGTGACCATCCCCACGTGTGGGCTTCCGGGAGAGGCCGGACTGTGACCACCCCCGCGCGCAAGCGCCGTCGCTCCTCCGGCAAGACGCAGGAGTGGAGCATCCCCCTGCTGGAGGAATGGGGCCTGACCCCGACGCAGCAGCGGCTGCTGGCGGTCCTCGCCTCGGTGGCCGGTGTGCTGGTCGCCGCGGTGGGGCTCACGTTCGCGATCGAGGCGATCGGCAACGACTACACGCCCGAGCGGGCCACCGCCGCGGCCGTCGTCACTCAGCCGCGGCCCGACACCTACCGGGCCTGGCCCTCGTCGAAGGTGTTCGCGCCGATCGCGGAGAGCAAGGCCGACCCCAAGCCGATGACGCTCAAGGACCTCTTCTCCGCCAAGACGCTCAAGGAGGGCGGTGTCACGCTGCGGTTGGCCGGCACCGGGCTGGAGACCGACTGCGCGGCGGCGGTCTGGGGCCGGGAACTCGTCGACCTGCTCGCCCAGGGCGGCTGCACCCAGGCGGCCCGGGGCGCCTACGTCAGCGCCGACGGCCGCTACGTCGCCCAGTACACCCTGTTCAACCTCCGCGACACCGCCTCGGCCGACACGCTCGTCAAGGAACTGACCACCCTGTACCGCGGCGGCTGGGTCCAGCCGCTGGAGGCGGGCCGGGCGGTCTTCCCGTCCGGCGGCCACACCGAGTCCAGCGGCCATGCCATGGGTCACTACGCGGCCCTGGTCTGGATCGGCCGGGCCGACGGCGCCGAGCCCGGCCCCAAGGACGACTTCGTCTCGCTCTCCCTGACGGTCCGCGGCGCGGAGAAGGCGGTCTTCCGGCGCGTCGTCGCCGCCTCCGAGGGCTCGTCGTAGCCTCCGGCGCGCCCTCCGTCGCAGTAGGCTCACTCGTCATGCGCAAGTGGATCGCCGTCGTCGCCGTGCTGGTCGTGGTCGCCGGGGTGGCGGCCTTCCTGTGGCTGGGGGGTGACGCGTCCGCCGCGCGCCCGGCCACCTTCCGCGCCGAGCCCAGCACGGCCCACTACGCGCCGATCGCCACCCGCGCCCTCGACCCCGACCCCCTGACCGTCGCCGAGATGTTCCCGGGCGCCTCGGTGAGCGCCGGTGAGGTCACGCTGGGCCGCAAGGGCACCGAGGCCCTCGACGACTGCGCCGAGGTCGTGTGGGGGAGCGCCCAGGACGCGCTGGCCGGGTGCACGCAGGTGCTCCGCGCCCACTACGCCACCGCGGACGGCACCGTCTCCGGGCAGTTCCTCATCTTCAACCTCGCCGACTCCGCCGCCGCGGACCGGCTCGTGGCGGCGTTCAAGGGTGACGGCTTCGTCCGGCCCGCCCCCGGCACGCCCGAGGGCTTCGACGGCTCGCGCGGCTGGGCCCAGGCTCGCGCCCTGGGCCACTACGTCACGCTGAGCTGGGTCGGCCCGGCCGTTCCCGGGGCCAAGGTGGACCTCACCTACCCGCAGGTGGCGGTCGACGGCCTCGGCCTGGTCATCCAGCGCCGCCTGCTGCGCTGACGGATCTCCGGCCCGTCCGGGAGGCCCGCGCGTCCCGGAGCCCGAGAACCCTCCCGGAGGCCCGCGCCCGCGCGCGGGCCCGCCGGTTCGCCCGGACCGGCCGGGCCGCCTCAGGCCGGCGCCGGACCGGCCGGATCCGTCGCGTCCGCGGAGCGGGCCGTCGCGTCGAGGGAACGGGTCACCGCGGCCGGCAGCTCGCGCAGGCGGTGGGCGGGCAGTTCGAGCACGGTGACGTCGCCCGCCCAGGGGGCGGCGGCGGCGACGGCCGCGCGGGCCTGCTTCTTGGTCAGCCCGCTCCCGGCCCTGGTCAGAGCCTCGCGCCAGGTGTTGGCGAGCTTGCCGTGGGCGTTGTCCAGGATGTGGCGCAGGATCCGGCCCGCGTCCGTCGCGGGGACCGGCGACCGTACGGCGCGTACCGTCCGGCCCTCGGTGGTGAGCTCGTAGACGGCGGAGAGCAGGTCGGCGGGGAGCCTTTCGGGCGGCGCGGCGAGCGTGGCGCGGACCTCGCGGGCGCGGGTGGCCAGCAGCAGCCGGGGCAGCGCGGCCTCCAGCCCGGCCGGCACGGCGACCGCCACCCGCTCCGGGTCGCCGGCGTGGGGCTTGGCCAGCCAGGTCGCCAGCCGCGTCCGGGGCACCCTGGGCAGCACCTCGCGGGGCCACTCGCCGACCAGCACCTGCGGGGCGAACCCGTCCTCGGGGGCGCCGGGTGCGGCGCCGGGCGCCCCGGGGGAGCCGGCCGACTCCACCGACTGCGGGCCCTGCGTGTAGATGGCGGTGCCGGGGGACTCGACCCGGGCGGCCACGGCCGGCCAGGTCTTGGTGGTGGGCCGCAGGACGTACAGGTCGGCGGCCGAGCCGATGGCCTCCGCGCCGAGGTAGCGGTTGAAGTCGGGGTAGACGGCCTCGCTGAGGAGGTTCAGCCGGGACAGGGCCTGCTGCACTTTCAGGGCGAGGGCGGGGGTGCGCTCACTCGCGCCGTACGCCAGCAGGATCCGGCCCTGTTCACGGTCGCGCAGCCCTTCCGCGCCCCGGGCGACGAACAGCGCGACGCCCTCGGGGGTGTAGGGCGGGTCGGTGATCGCCAGGTCGGCCCAGCCCCGGGCGGAGCCGGGCAGCCCCAGGCGCAGGTCGGCCCAGCGGGTGCGCACGGGCAGGCCGAGCCGGTCGGCGTGGCCGGCGATGTAGGCGAGGATGCGCTCGTCCACGTCGACGACGGTGACCTCGATGCCGGGGTGGAGCATGGCGGTGGCCAGCGAGGTCAGGTCGTGGTCGCCGACGCACAGCAGGCGGGCACCGTCCAGCCAGAACCGGGCGTCCATCAGCAGCGCCCGCCGGACCACGGTCTCGCCGGTCGCGGCCACGTGGTCCAGCGTGTGGCGCCCGCGCGGGGCCTTGGCGATCAGCTCGTCCATGCGCGCGACCAGGTCCGCGTGGCCGGGGAGCAGGTGCGCCACCGGGTCGGCGGGTGTGAGACTCCTCACTTCCGCGGCGGCCGGAGGGGCCGGGAGGCGGAACCGGTCGCCGGACCGCTCCAGCTCCGGTTCCACCGTGCGCAGCAGCGCCTCGACGGTCCGCCGGGAGGTCGCGGTCTCGCGGACGAGGTCGGCGAGGGTCCACCAGCGGCCGTCACCCAGCGCGGCCAGCGCGCCGCGCAGCCGCCGGCCGTCCACGCCCGCCCGCGCGAGCAGCTCCGCCGTCGCGTCGTGGGGAACGCCCGGCTCCGTAGGGCTTTTCGCGTCATTCGCGTCATGGGACCTCGCCGACACGCCCGGGGTGCTCGGCGTGCCCGCGGTGGTGGCGCCGGTCGATCCGGCGGGGCTGCTCGATTCCATTGGCCCACCTTAGAGCCGGGACCTGCGACGTCGTGCCGTCACGGCGCGCGGCCCGGAATGTGGTGCGACCGCCAGGTGTTAAACGAACCGGGCGAAATCAGCGCTATCCAGACCGGGTAGGCAGGTATCCGACAGGGTACGGTAATCTCTACCCACCACGCAGCAGGGCCAACGTCGTCCCTTGCTTGTTCCAGCGAAGCAAGACGACGGGAGGGATTCAATGCCTGCTGCCCACCTCGGCTTTCCCGAGCCTCAGGGCCTGTACCACCCCGCGCACGAGCACGACGCCTGTGGTGTCGCCATGGTCGCGGATGTGGCCGGACGCCGCAGCCACGACATCGTCGCGAAGGCTCTGACCGCGCTGTGCAACCTTGACCACCGGGGGGCCCAGGGTAGCGAACCGGACACCGGCGACGGCGCCGGCATCCTGACGCAGATCCCCGACGCCTTCTTCCGCGCGGTGGTGGACTTCCCGCTGCCCGAGGCGGGCTCCTACGCCGTCGGCACGGCCTTCCTGCCGGTCGACTCCGAGGCCCGCGCGACCGGTGTGCGGATGATCGAGGAGATCGCGGCGGAGGAGGGCCTGACGGTCCTCGGCTGGCGCGACGTCCCGACCGACGCGGCGCTCCCCGGGCCCAGCGCCCGCGCCGTGATGCCGTTCTTCCGGCAGCTCTTCGTCGCCTCCCCGAACGGCGAGAGCGGGCTCGCGCTGGACCGGCTGGCCTTCTGCCTGCGCAAGCGGGCCGAGCACGAGGTGGACGTCTACTTCCCCTCGCTGAGCTCCCGGACGATCGTCTACAAGGGCATGCTCACCCCGATGCAGGTCGAGCGGTTCTTCCCCGACCTGACCGACGAGCGCTACGAGAGCGCGATCTCGCTGGTCCACTCGCGCTTCTCGACCAACACCTTCCCGTCGTGGCCGCTGGCGCACCCGTACCGCTACATCGCCCACAACGGTGAGATCAACACGGTCAAGGGCAACCGCAACTGGATGCGCGCCCGCGAGGCCATGCTGGCGACCGCCAACATCCCGGGCGACCTGTCGCGGCTCTTCCCGATCTGCGACCCGGACGGCTCCGACACCGCGTCCTTCGACGAGACGCTGGAGCTGCTCCACCTCGCCGGGCGCAAGCTGCCGCACGCGGTGCTGATGATGATCCCCGAGGCGTGGGAGAACCACACCGAGATGGACCCCGCGCGGCGGGCGTTCTACGAGTTCCACTCCACCCTCATGGAGGCGTGGGACGGCCCGGCCTCGATCACCTTCTCCGACGGCACCCTGGTCGGCGCGGTCCTCGACCGCAACGGCCTGCGCCCCGGGCGGTTCTGGGTCACCGCCGACGGTCTGGTCGTGCTGGCCTCCGAGGCGGGCGTGCTCGACATCGCCCCCGAGGACGTGGTCCGCAAGGGCCGCCTGCAGCCGGGCAGGATGTTCCTGATCGACACCGCGCTCGGCAAGATCATCGAGGATGACGAGATCAAGGCGGAGCTCGCGGCCGAGCTGCCCTACGAGGACTGGCTCCACGCCGGGCTGATCCGCTTCGAGGAACTGCCGGCCCGCGCGCACGAGGTCCCGACCCACGAGGCGCTGATCAAGCGGCAGCAGACCTTCGGCTACACCGAGGAGGAGCTGCGGATCATCCTGTCGCCGATGGCGACCACGGGCGCCGAGCCGATCGGCTCCATGGGCACCGACACCCCCGTCGCCGTGCTCAGCGAGAAGCCCCGGCTGCTGTTCGACTACTTCAGCCAGCTGTTCGCGCAGGTCACCAACCCGCCGCTGGACGCGATCCGTGAGGAGCTCGTCACCTCGCTGGCCAGCACCCTCGGCCCCGAGGGCAACCTGCTCGACCCGGGCCCGGCCTCCTGCCGGCAGCTCGTGCTGCCCTACCCGGTGATCGACAACGACGAGCTCGCCAAGATCATCCACATCAACGACGAGGGCGCGCTGCCGGGCTTCCAGCCGTACGTGGTCTCCGGCCTGTACGAGGTCGCGGGCGGGGGCGAGGCGCTGCTGCGCCGCCTGGCGGAGATCCGCACCGAGGTCTCCGGGGCGATCCGGGGCGGGGCGCGGATCATCGTGCTCTCCGACCGCGGCTCCTCCGGCACGCTGGCGCCGATCCCGTCGCTGCTGCTCACCGGCGCGGTCCACCACCACCTGATCGCCGAGAAGACCCGCACCCGGGTCGGCCTGGTCATCGAGACCGGTGAGGCCCGCGAGGCGCACCACATGGCGCTCCTCATCGGCTACGGCGCGGGCGCCGTCAACCCGTACCTCGCCATCGAGACCGTCGAGGACATGGTCGACTCCGGCGCGCTGGCGGTCGACCGGCACAAGGCCGTGCGCAACCTCATCAAGGCGTACGGCAAGGGCGTGCTGAAGATCATGTCCAAGATGGGCGTGTCCACGGTCGCCTCCTACACCGGGGCCCAGATCTTCGAGGCGCTCGGCCTGGGCAAGGAGGTCATCGACTCCTGCTTCACGGGCACCACGTCCCGGCTGGGCGGCGTCGGCTTCGACGTCCTCGCCCGGGAGGTGGCGCTGCGCCACCGGCGGGCCTACCCGCGCGCCGAGAACGCCCACCGCCGCCTGGAGGTCGGCGGTGAGTACCAGTGGCGCCGCGAGGGCGAGCCGCACCTGTTCAACCCCGAGACCGTCTTCAAGCTGCAGCACGCCACGCGCTCGCGCCGCTACGAGATCTTCAAGGAGTACACGAACCTCGTGGACTCCCAGGCGGAGAAGCTCATGACGCTGCGCGGCCTGTTCAGGTTGAAGGAGGGCGTCCGGCCGCCGGTCCCGATCGACGAGGTCGAGCCGGTCAGCGAGATCGTCAAGCGGTTCTCCACCGGCGCCATGTCGTACGGCTCCATCTCGGTGGAGGCGCACGAGACCCTCGCCGTGGCCATGAACCGGCTGGGCGGCAAGTCCAACACCGGTGAGGGCGGCGAGGACCCCGAGCGGCTCTACGACCCCGCCCGCCGCTCGGCCATCAAGCAGGTGGCCTCCGGCCGGTTCGGCGTGACCTCGGAGTACCTGGTCAACGCCGACGACCTGCAGATCAAGATGGCCCAGGGCGCCAAGCCCGGCGAGGGCGGCCAGCTGCCCGGTCACAAGGTCTACCCGTGGATCGCCAAGACCCGGCACTCCACCCCGGGCGTCGGCCTCATCTCGCCGCCGCCGCACCACGACATCTACTCCATCGAGGACCTGGCCCAGCTCATCCACGACCTGAAGAACTCCAACCCGGCCGCCCGCGTGCACGTCAAGCTCGTGGCCGAGGTCGGGGTGGGCACGGTCGCGGCGGGCGTGTCCAAGGCCCACGCGGACGTCGTGCTGATCTCCGGTCACGACGGCGGCACCGGTGCCTCCCCGCTGACCTCGCTCAAGCACGCGGGCGCCCCCTGGGAGCTCGGCCTGGCCGAGACGCAGCAGACGCTGCTGCTCAACGGCCTGCGCGACCGCATCGTGGTGCAGGTGGACGGCCAGCTCAAGACCGGCCGTGACGTGGTCATCGCGGCGCTGCTGGGCGCGGAGGAGTACGGTTTCGCCACCGCTCCGCTGGTCGTCTCCGGCTGCGTGATGATGCGCGTGTGCCACCTGGACACCTGCCCGGTGGGAGTCGCCACCCAGAACCCCGAGCTGCGCAAGCGCTTCAGCGGCAAGCCCGAGTTCGTGGTCAACTTCTTCGAGTTCATCGCCGAGGAGATCCGCGAGTATCTCGCCGCGCTGGGCTTCCGGAGCCTGGACGAGGCGATCGGCCACGCCGAGCTGCTGGACACCACCGTGGCCGAGAACCACTGGAAGGCGGCCGGCCTGGACCTGGCGCCGATCCTGCACCAGCCCGAGCTGCCCGCCGGCGCCGCGCTGCGCCGTACGGTGGAGCAGGACCACGGCCTGGACAAGGCGCTGGACAACACGCTGATCCAGCTCGCCGAGGGCGCTCTCAACCAGGGCACCCGGGTCACGCTCGACCTGCCCATCCGCAACGTCAACCGCACGGTCGGCACCATGCTCGGCCACGAGGTGACCAAGCGGTACGGCGGCGCCGGCCTGCCCGACGACACCATCGACATCCGCTTCACCGGCTCGGCGGGCAACTCCTTCGGCGCCTTCGTGCCCCGGGGGATCACGCTGCGGTTGACCGGCGACGCCAACGACTACGTGGGCAAGGGCCTGTCCGGAGGGCGGATCGCGATCCGGCCGCACGAGGAGGCGCCGCTCGAGGGCCACATCATCGCCGGCAACGTCGCCCTGTACGGCGCGACCTCCGGTGAGGCCTTCATCCGCGGCGTCGTGGGGGAGCGGTTCTGCGTCCGCAACTCCGGCGCCACCGCGGTGGTCGAGGGCGTCGGCGACCACGGCTGTGAGTACATGACGGGCGGGAAGGTGGTCGTCCTCGGCCCGACCGGCCGGAACTTCGCGGCGGGCATGTCCGGCGGCGTCGCCTACCTGCTCGACCTCGACCTCGCGCGGGTCAACCGCGAGATGGTGGAGATCGAGGAGCTGACCGAGGACGAGTCCGAGGCGCTCCGCGACCTCGTCGAGGACCACCTGACGGAGACCGGCTCCACGGTCGCCAAGGCGCTCCTCGCCGACTGGGACCCGTCCCGGTTCAGCAAGATCATGCCGACGGACTACAAGCGGGTCCTGCAGGCCGCCGAGTCGGCGCGGCTGGAGGGCCGCGACATCGACGAGGCCGTCATGACCGCCGCGGTTCAGGGATAAGGGAGGTACGACCGATGGCAGACCCCAAGGGTTTCCTCACGCACGGGCGCGAGCTGCCGGCGCGCCGCCCGGTGGACGTGCGCATCCGGGACTGGAAGGAGGTCTACGAGGACTTCCCCCGGCCCGCGCTGACCAAGCAGGCCGCCCGGTGCATGGACTGCGGCATCCCCTTCTGTCACAACGGCTGCCCGCTGGGCAACCTGATCCCCGAGTGGAACGACCTGGTCTACCGGGACGACTGGCGGGAGGCCATCGAGCGCCTGCACGCCACCAACAACTTCCCGGAGTTCACCGGCCGGCTGTGCCCGGCTCCCTGTGAGGCGGCGTGCGTGCTCGGGATCAACTCCGACCCGGTCGCGATCAAGCGGGTCGAGGTGGAGATCATCGACCGCGCCTTCGCGGAGGGCTGGGTCACCCCGCAGCCGCCGGCGTCCAAGACCGGTAAGCGGGTCGCGGTCGTCGGCTCGGGCCCCGCGGGCCTGGCCGCCGCCCAGCAGCTCACCCGGGCGGGGCACGATGTGGTGGTGTTCGAGCGCGCCGACCGGATCGGCGGCCTGCTGCGCTACGGCATCCCCGAGTTCAAGATGGAGAAGCGGCACATCGACCGCCGGCTGGACCAGATGCGGGCCGAGGGCACCGAGTTCCGCACCGGCGTCAACGTCGGCGTCGACATCACCGCCGCGCAGCTCCGCGAGGAGTTCGACGCGGTGGTCCTGGCCGGCGGCGCCACCCAGTGGCGGGACCTGCCCGTGGCCGGGCGGAACCTCAAGGGCATCTACCAGGCGATGGAGTACCTGCCGCCGGCCAACAAGGTCCAGGAGGGCGACTTCCCGGTCTCGCCGATCAGCGCCGAGGGCAAGCACGTCGTCGTGATCGGCGGCGGCGACACCGGTGCGGACTGCATCGGCACCGCGATCCGGCAGGGGGCCGCGTCGGTCACCCAGCTGGAGATCATGCCCCGGCCTCCGGCGGCCCGTCCCGGCAGCCAGCCGTGGCCCACGTTCCCCATCCTGTTCAAGATGGAGAGCGCCCACGAGGAACTGGCCGACGGCGGCGGCGACCGGGTCTACGCGGTCTCCACCACCGAGTTCGTCGGCGACGCCGACGGCAACGTCCGGGCGCTGCGCCTGGTCGAGGTGGAGGGCCCGCAGACCGGGTTCAAGCCGGTGCCCGGCACCGAGCGGGAGATCCCGGCCGAGCTGGTCACGCTGTCGATGGGCTTCGTCGGGCCGGAGAAGAAGGGCCTGCTGGAGGACCTCGCCGAGGCCGCCGGGGACGGGTTCTTCGACGCCCGGGGCAACGTCGCCAGGGACAAGGGTTACATGTCGTCGGTGGAGGGCGTCTTCGTCGCCGGTGACATGGGCCGCGGCCAGTCGCTGATCGTCTGGGCGATCGCCGAGGGCCGGTCGGCCGCCGCCGCGGTCGACCGCTACCTCACGGGCCAGACGGCCCTGCCGGTCGCGATCCCGCCGACCGCCCGGCCGCTGGTCTGAGGGGTCCGAAGACCGCGCTGATCGCCGGGTCGCCCGGCTGAGCACGTCACAGGCCGTTCCTGGGTATCCTCCAGGAACGGCCTGTTTCGTCCGCCAGTAAACGTAAAAATGCGGATAGGCGGCGTTCAAGTTGCTTTGTCACGTGCATCGCTGAAGGATGCTTGTTCGTGATCAGATACGGCATGGAGGGTCGATGAACCGCGGGATCAAGCGCCTGACAGGCGGGGCGACGGTGCTGGCTCTGGCGGCGACCCTCACGGCGGGGGCGCTGAGTGGCGGAGCCGCGGCCCTCGCCGACCAGACCCGCGAGTACCTCGTCTTCTACGCCGACGGCGCCCGGGACCGGGCCCTCACCGCGATCGGCGCGAGCGGCGGCACCGTCCTGTCCGCCGAGCCCAGGCTCGGCTACGTCGTCGCCCGCGGCCCCGGCTCCCGCTTCCTGGAGAGCCTGGCGGGCAGCGACGCCGTCGAGGGCGTGTCCTCCGACCGCCGGATCGGCCGGGCCACCTCGGTCCGCGCCGCCGCCCCCGCCCGGCCCGCCGCCTCGCCTTCCCGGGACCGCGCCTCCGACATCCGGACGGTCACCGTCGTCGCCGACGAGCCGCTGGCAGACCGGCAGTGGGACATGAAGATGATCGGCGCCACCGCCGACGGCTCCTACGCCACCGCGCCCGGGGACAGGAAGGTGCTCGTCGGCGTCATCGACACCGGCGTGGACGGCAAGCACCCCGACATCGCGCCCAACTTCAACCGCGAGCTGAGCCGCAACTTCGTCGTCGACCGGCCCAAGGACCCCAACGGCAAGCTCCTCGACGGCCCCTGCGAGTTCAAGGACTGCAAGGACCCGGCCGACTGGGACGACGACGGCCACGGCACCCACGTGGCCAGCACCATCGCCTCCCCGATCAACGGGCTGGGCATGGCCGGTGTCGCCCCCCAGGTCTCCCTGGTCAACCTGCGCGCCGGCCAGGACTCCGGCCTGTTCTTCCTCAAGCCGAGCATGGACGCGCTCACCTACGCCGCCGACGCCGGCATCGACGTGGTCAACATGAGCTTCTACGTCGACCCGTGGCTGTTCAACTGCAAGGCCAACCCGGCCGACTCCAAGGCCGAGCAACTGGAGCAGCGCGGCGTCATCACCGGCATGCAGCGCGCCCTCGACTACGCCCGCAAGCGCGGTGTCACCCTCATCGGTGCCATCGGCAACAACGCCACCGACCTCGGCAAGCCGAAGAAGGACACCAACAGCCCCGACTACCCCAAGGAGACCGAGCGCACCCGCAAGGTCGACAACTCCTGCCTCAGCATGCCGACCGAGGGCAAGGGCGTCATCTCGGTCTCGGCCGTCGGCCCGACCAAGCGCAAGGCGTACTACTCCGACTACGGCATCGAGCAGACCGACCTGTCGGCCCCCGGCGGGGACGAGTTCGACGGGGGCAAGGAGTACGACGCCACCAAGGGCATCCTGGCCGCCGCCCCCCAGCACGTGCTCCGCGCCAAGGGGCTTCTCACCCAGGACGGCACGCCGAGGAGCGAGTCGGTCATCCGGGACTGCAGCAACGGCACCTGCGCCTACTACCAGTACCTCGTCGGCACCTCCATGGCCGCCCCGCACGCCACGGGCGTCGCCGCCATCCTGATCAGCCGCTTCGGCAAGCCCGGCAAGGGCGGCCTCACCATGCGGCCCGCGGACGTCCAGCGCCTGCTCTACTCCACCGCCGAGCGGAAGGCCTGCCCCTCGCCGCGCAAGTACACCTACGACATCGAACTGCTGGCGAAGGAATCGCACAAGTGCGAGGGGGCGAAGTCGCGCAACGGCTTCTACGGCCACGGCATCGTCGACGCCGCCAAGGCCGCCACCGTCACCCGCTGACCGGGTCCCGCCGCCACCCCCGCCGCCATCCCGGCCGCCGACCTCTCCCGTCGGCCGGGCCTCACCCGCCGCAGCGGTAGAGGTCGGAGACCCCGTCGAGCTCCACCGCGGCGCAGTTCTCCCCGATCCAGGCCAGGCGGGGGTCGGCGTCGGCGCCCTGGCCGGTGAAGCCGGAGAGCTGGACGAACCGCAGCTCGCCCGCCGCCACCAGGCGCCGGAGCTCCGGCAGGTCCACGGCCTGGTCGGTGGCGTTGTAGCCGCCCATCGCGATCACATCCTCGCCCGTCGCGACGATGTACGGCGCGGCGCCGGTCGCGGACAGGGTGGCCAGCAGGATCCGGGCGTCCTCCCGGTGGGCCGTGGCGTACTCCAGCACGCTCCGCTGCGCGCCGGTGAGCGTACCGGTGGCCACCCCCCAGGTCGACAGCCCGTCCCCGGCCCCGCCCCGGCGCCCCGGGGGCGGGAACGCCCCTCCGCCGTCCCGCGGCCCCGCACGGCCGGTTCCGCCGGCGTCCGCGCCGTCCTGCCCGGTCCCGCTGGAATCCGTGCGATTCTGGACGCTTCCGCTGGAACCTGTCCCGTTCTGTCCGGTTCCGCGCGGACCCGTCGTGCCGGAGCGGGCGCCGTCCGTGCCCGTGCCGTTCTGCCCGGCCGCGCCGGGGTCCCGGCCTGCCCAGCCGGCCCCGTCCCGGTCGCGGCCGGGCAGGCCCCCGCCCCGTCCCGGGCCCGCGCCGCCGCCGAAGCCCGTCTCGGGGCCCGCGGTCGGGTTGACCCCACCGGTGGAGCCCGGCCCGTCGAGGGGCTCGGCCGCCGACCAGGCCGCCGGAGCGGTCAGCACCGACACGGCGGCCAGCACCGCCGCGACCGTCGAGACCCGCAGGGCGCCGCGGCGGGACGCGCGCAGCAGGAAGCGTCCCGCGAGCAGCCCGGCCACCCCCAGCGCCCCGGTCACCCCCACCGCCGGGGCCGGCCAGGCGGCCCAGTCGGGCGTCCGCCGGACGAGCACGAAGGCCCACAGCGCGGTCACGCCCACCGCCGCCGGAAGCAGCGCCCACGCCGTCCCCAGCGGGCGCAGGTACAGCCGCCACATGGTCACCGCCCCCGCCCCGCTCAGCGCCGCCACGGCCGGGCCCAGCTGCGTCGTGTAGTACGGGTGGAAGATCCCCTCGGCGAAGCTGAAGACCGCCCAGCACAGCACCAGCCAGCCGCCCCACAGCACCCACCCCGACCGGGCGGCTCCGGCCGCCGCGGCGCCGTACCGCCTCCCCTCCTCGCCGGGACCGGTCAGCCGTCCCCGGGTGGCGGTCATCACCGCGGCCGCGACCAGGGCCACCGCGCAGAACGGGAGCAACCAGCTGATCTGCCCGGCCACCTGGTCGTTGAAGAGCCGGTCCCAGCCCGGATCGCCGCCCATGCTCGGCCCCGCGTTGCCCAGGCCCGTCCCCGCCCCGTCCCGGGTGCCCAGCACCCGGCCCAGGCCGTTGTAGCCGATCAGCAGGTCCCAGGCGCTGCCGTCCCGGCTGCCCCCGATGTAGGGCTTGTCGCCGGGCCACAGGTCGACCGCCAGCACCCACGCCGACGACGTCACCAGCGTCGCCGCGCCCGCCGCGACCGCGTGCCCGAGCCGCCGCAGCGACGGCCCGGCCGCGAGACAGGCCCCGAACAGGGCGGGCGCCACCACCCAGGCCTGCAGCATCTTCGTGGTGAACGCCGCCCCCACCAGCGCCCCGGCCGCCACCAGCCACCCCCGGGACCGGTCCCGCCCGCCGGGCACCGGGCCGCTCGACGTCCCCGCGCCCGCCGCGTGCCCACCCGGGACCGGATCCGCCCAGGCGTCCCCGACGGCGGCCCGCGTCACCGCGTAGGCCGCGCACACCAGCAGCAGCACCAGCAGCGTGTCCGGGTTGTCGTTGCGGTTCACCGCCACGGTGATCGGCGTCAGCGCCAGCACCAGGGCCGCGATCGAGGCCGCGGCGGGACCCGCCCAGCGCAGCACCGCCCGGTGCAGCACCGCGATGGCCAGCACCCCCTCCACCGCCTGCGGCAGGATCAGCGCCCAGCCGTGGTAGCCGAACAGCCGCACCGACAGCGCCTGCACCCACAGCGCGCCCGGCGGCTTGTCCACCGTCGAGACGCCCAGCGGATCGAAGGCGCCGAAGAAGAAGTTCGACCAACTCCGGCTCATCGAGCGGGCCGCCGCGGCGTAGTACGAGTTGCCGTACCCGACCGAGTCCAGCGCCCAGCCGTACAGCACCCCGCCGAGCACGCACGCCGCCACCAGCGCCCACCTCGACCACCGCGGTTCCCTGTGCACATCCACGAACGACACCCTCCGGAGAGCTCCTCAACACCCTCTTGGCGCTCCATGAAGATCCGATGAGAACGCCGCCCGGCCACGGGACGCCGCACAAGCCGGGCGCCGTGCAGGTTCAAGAACGGATCAAGAGCCGGATGGGAGGCGGGAACGAGGGGAAGGACCGCTCACGAGTACGGTCGCCGTCTGCCGAGGCACGTTGTGAGGAACCATGAGGATGCTGACCCGTCTGCACCAGCTGCCGCCCCGCGTCGCGGCCGGTGTGGTCATTCTGAACTCGGGACTGACCAAGAGATCCGCCGATGCGGAGACCGCCGCCGGACTGCACGGGATGGCCGCGGGTACCTACCCGTTCCTGAAGGACAAGGACGCCCAGGAGTTCGTCAGGCTGCTGTCCAAGGTGGAGATCGCCCTCGGCACGGCGCTGCTGATCCCGGCGGTGCCCTCGCTGGTGGCGGGTGCCGCGCTGACCGCCTTCGCCGGCGGCCTGATCGGCCTCTACCTCAAGACGCCCGGCATGCGGGAGGAGGGCAGCCTGCGCCCGTCCCAGCAGGGCATCGGCATCGTCAAGGACGTCTGGCTGCTGGGCATCGGCACCGGGCTGGTCCTGGAGGAGCTCACCGGCGACTGACTCCCGCCGATCGCCGAGTCCCGCCGGATCGCCGTCCCGGGCCGGGCGCGGCGGATCCGTGAGGGCGGCGGGGCCCGCGCTCCCGCGGTGCCCGGCCGCCCCCGGCGGGGAGAGGCCGGGGCGGGCGCGGCGGGGTCCGTGGCCGGGGGAGACCGGATCGTCCCCGCGTGGACGGGTGGCCGGGAACGCGGCGGGGATCTACCGTCGGATCATGGGCTATCGCCTCATCGGGGAAGCCGCGATGGCGGTGCATTTCCTCTTCCTGGCGTTCATGGCCGTCGGCGGGTTCCTCGCCTGGCGGTGGCCGCGGCTGATCTGGGCGCATCTGGCCGTGGCGGCGTGGGGTGTGCTGTCCCTGGCGACCGGCGTGGAGTGCCCGCTGACCGTCGTCGAGGACTGGGGCAGGCGCAACGCGGGGCAGCAGGGGCTGCAACCCGGCGGCTTCATCGACCACTACATCGAGGGCGTCGTCTACCCCGGGGAGTACACCGCCCAGGCCCGCCTCGCCGTCATGCTCCTCGTGTTCATCTCCTGGGCCGGCTACCTCCGCCTGGTCCGCCGGCGTTCGAGGGCCGGTTCGCCGCACCCGGTGCACCGGGGGTAGCGTTATGTCACCGAATTTTTCCTCGGCGCTCCGGGCAACGTCACGACCAAGTGGTCTGTACCAATTAGGGTGGGATCCGTGACTCGTCGCGCGAAAATCGTTTGCACTCTCGGCCCCGCCACCTCCTCTCCCGAACGCATCCGCGAACTGATCGCGGCAGGGATGGACGTGGCCCGTTTCAACCTCAGCCACGGCAGCCACGAGCTGCACAAAGAGGTCTACGACAGGGTGAGGGAGGCTGCCGACGAGCTCGGACGTGGCGTGGGCGTGCTGGCCGACCTCCAGGGGCCCAAGATCCGTGTCGGCAAGTTCGAGGAGGGGCCCGTCCGGCTCGGTTTCGGGGACGTCTTCACGATCACCACGGAGGAGGTCGCCGGCGACCGCGAGCAGGTCTCCACGACCTACCAGGGCCTGCCCAAGGACGTCCGCCCGGGAGACAGCATCCTGGTCGACGACGGCCGGGTCCGCCTGGAGGTCACCCGGATCGACGGCCCGCGCGTCACCACCCGCGTGATCATCGGCGGCATGATCTCCGACAACAAGGGCCTCAACCTGCCCGGCGTGAACGTCAGCGCCCCGGTCCTGACCGACAAGGACGAGACCGACCTGCGCTGGGCGCTGCGCACCGGCTTCGACCTGGTCGCGCTCTCCTTCGTCCGGCGCCCCTCCGACGCCGACGTGGTGCGCAACATCATGGAGCAGGAGGGCATCCGCCTCCCGTTGCTGGCCAAGATCGAGAAGCCGCAGGCCGTGGAGCGGCTCCCCGAGATCATCGAGGCCTTCGACGGCATCATGGTCGCCCGCGGCGACCTCGGCGTCGAGCTGCCCCTGGAGGAGGTGCCCATCGTGCAGAAGCGCGCCATCGAGCTCTGCCGCGAGAAGGCCCGCCCCGTCATCGTCGCCACCCAGATGCTCGAATCGATGATCACGGCCCCGCGGCCCACCCGGGCCGAGGCTTCCGACGTCGCCTACTCGGTCGCGGACGGCACCGACGCGATCATGCTCTCCGGCGAGACCTCGGTCGGCAACTACCCGATCGAGGCCGTCGAGACCATGAGCCGCATCGCCCGGGCGGCGGAGAAGGCCTCGCTGGAGGCCACCCACAGCCTCGACCGGCTTCCGGAGACCACCGGCGGCGCCATCGCCCGCGCCGCGGCCGAGGTCGGCGCCATCGTCGGCGCCAAGGCCCTGGTGGCGTTCACCATGTCCGGCGAGACGGCGCGCCGCCTGGCCCGCTACCGTTCGCCGATCCCGCTGCTGGCCTTCACCTCCGCCCCGCACGTCCGCAACCAGCTCGCGCTGACCTGGGGCGTGGAGACCTTCGAGGTGCCGTTCGTGCACCACACCGACGACATGGTGCGCCAGGTCGAGGCCTCGCTGCTGTCCAACGCCCGGCTGGAGAAGGGCGACAAGGTCGTCATCGTCGCCGGCTCGCCCCCCGGCACGGCCGGCTCCACCAACGCGCTCCGCGTCCACACCATCGGCGCGGCGGTCGCCCACCCCGCCTGACCGGTCCCGGCCGTGTGGGGGCACCGCCGCGGCGGTGCCCCCACACGCGCACGGGCCCCGCGGGTTTCGGCGGCCGCAGCTTGGCGGTGCACGAGGTGTCCCCATACGCGCGGGCCCCGCCGGGGTGGCCCCGTCACCGGCCCCGGTGCCCCGCACGCGCACGGGCCCTCCGCACGCCCGCGCTCCCCGTACGCGGACCGGGGCCGCCCCCGGGGCCGCGGTGCCTCAGGCCTGCCGGTACTCCCAGGTTCGCAACAGCAGCCGCCGTCCCTTCTCCTCGGCCGGCACGGGCGGCGCGTCCGTCAGGCGGTACCCCGTCGCGCGGGCCACCGCGGCGCTCGCCGCGTTCTCGTCCTCGATCTTCAGCCGCAGCCGCGACACCCCGACCGTGCCGAGGGCGAACTCCGTCATCATGCGCACGGCCCGGCTCGCCAGCCCCCGCCCCCGGTGGGCGGCCCCCACGCTGTAACCGATCTCCGCGACGTCCGGGTCCGGTCCGCTCAGCATCAGCAGCACCTCACCGGCGGGCTCGCCCCCGTCCACGGTGATCGCCAGTTGCACCCGCTCCCCGGCGGCCCGGCTCCGCCTGGCCCGCTCCAGGTAGGCCCGCGCGGCCTCCAGATCGAACGGGGAGACCAGCGGCGTCCAGTACGCCACCTCGGGATCGTCGAACAGTCCGGCCATCGCGGCCAGGTCGTCGTCCGCCCACTCCCGCAGCACCACCCCGTCGCCGCGCAGCCGCACTTCCGCCGGAAGGCGCACCAGGGCGTCTTCCCGTGCTCCCCGGCCGTTTCCCGTCGTCACACCGTCACCTTCCGATCGCCGCCTTCTCCCGGCAACCTACTCGCCCGCCCGCGCTCGCCGGGACGGGGTACGGCCGTACGGCGGGCGGCGGCCGGACCGCCGGGGGAACGGCGAGAGAAGGCCGGGCAGGACGTCAGGGACGTGATGAGGCCGGCGGGTCTGCCTCCGCGCACGGGCGGGGCGTCCTTGCGCCGGCCCGCCGGCCCGCGGGCCCGGCGGCTCCCGGCCACGGGGTGGCCGGGAGAACGGAAAAGCCGCCCGGCCGTGCGGCCGGGCGGCCGAAGTGTGCCCCGGGTGGGACTCGAACCCACACTGTACGGGTTTTGAATCCGCTCCCTCATGCCAATTGGGGTACCGGGGCAGGGATTCGGACTTGCCTGAATCCACCCAGACTTCTTCCGTGCAGCATAGCCAATAACGATCATTGACCGGAACCGGCGTGGTCCCAATCTAGCGGACGTCGGTACTCTCTTGCTCGTGAGTACGCAGCGGCGAGTGGTGATCGCAGAAGACGAGGCGCTGATCCGCCTCGACCTGAAGGAGATGCTTGAGGAGGAGGGGTATGCCGTCGTCGCGGAGGCCGCTGACGGGGAGGCCGCGGTCAAGCTGGCGATGGAGCACCGGCCGGACCTGGTGATCCTGGATGTGAAGATGCCCATCCTGGACGGGATCTCGGCCGCCGAACAGATCGTGTCGCAGCGGGTCGCGCCGTGCCTCATCCTGACGGCCTTCTCCCAGCGCGACCTGGTCGAGCGCGCCAGGGACGCCGGTGCGATGGCGTACCTGGTCAAGCCGTTCACCAAGTCCGACCTGGTGCCCGCGATCGAGATGGCGGTCAGCAGGCACCAGGAGATCGCCGCGCTGGAGCGTGAGGTCGGCACGCTCTCGGAGCGGCTGGAGACCCGCAAGCTGGTGGAGCGGGCCAAGGGGCTGCTGATGGAGCGCCACGGGTGGAGCGAGCCGCAGGCGTTCCGGTGGATCCAGAAGGCGTCCATGGACCGCAGGCTGAGCATGCGCCAGGTGGCGCAGATCGTGGTCTCCGACACGCCCGCCGCCCCCGAGGGCGATTCCCCGGAGTCCTGACCGGACCCGCCCCGGTTCCCCCGGCTGGGGCCACCGCCTCCCGTCCGGTTCCCGCCCGGGCCGCGCGCCGAGCGCCTCCGGCCGTCCGGCCGGCTCCCGCCGGGCCGGCCCCACCATCCTCACCTCCCATCGCTTCCGCCACGCCGCCATCGCGACGCGGGCGTCCGGCGGTCCGGTGCGCAAGATCTTTGAAATGTCGGAGAAGGCCGGTTTCCACGGGGATGGCGTGGGCTTCCGGGCACTGGGAGTGATCTCCGTTATGGACATGACCTTGCCAGTGACCACGGCTTTTGTGTCTGATAGCCGAAAAGGATCGGTGTAATAACGAAGCGGTAACGGAGGGTCGTCCTGTATCGACCCGTGACATCCGCTAGCTGTACTAACCGACACAACCCCTGGCCACCTCGCCAGGGGAGGTCATCTGTGAACTCGGTCCTGACGAGGGACTGGGCGAAAGGAAGGCAACCTTGCGGCCTAAGACTGCACGCCTCGGTGGAGTGCTTGCCGCCGGTGTGGCGCTCACCCTCGGTCTCGCCGCCTGCGGTGGCGGTGGCACCGAAGGGTCTCCGGCGGACGGCGGTGCCACTGGTGCCGCTCCTGGTACGGTCAAGCTTGGTTTCATGGGCGACCTGACCGGCCCGAACGCCGGCATTGTCATCCCGCCCCGCAACGGCGCGAAGCTCGTCATCGACGAGTACAACAAGACGAACCCCGCCGTGAAGATCGAGCTTGTCGAGTACGACAGCCAGGGTGACCCCTCCAAGGCCGTCGCCCTGGCCCAGCAGGCGATCAAGACCGACAAGATCGTCGGGCTGATCGGCCCTGCTTTCTCCGGTGAATCCGCTCAGGTGGGACCGGTGCTTGAGGAGGCGCAGCTGCCGAGCATCTCGGCCTCCGCCACCAATGCCAAGCTGTCGGAGAACGGCTGGAAGTTCTGGCACCGCGTGCTCCCGAGCGACAGTGTTCAGGGCCCCGGCATCGGCGAGTTCATCGCGACGGGTCTCGCCGCCAAGAAGGTCTTCGTCATCGACGACAAGTCCGAGTACGGCAAGCCGCTGGCCGACGCCGTCCGGACCACGCTCCAGGGCAAGGGCGTCACGCTGGAGAACGACTCGCTCGACCCGACCGAGAGCGACTTCTCCTCCGTCGTGAACAAGGTCGCCGCGGCCAAGCCCGACGCGGTCTTCTTCGGCGGTTACTACGCCGCGGGCGGCAACCTGCTCAAGCAGCTCCGCGACAAGGGCGTGAAGGACGCCAAGTTCCTGTCCGGCGACGGCTCGCTGGACAAGGGCCTGATCGACGGCGCCGGCGCCGCCAACGCCGAGGGCGCCCTGGTCGGCTGCCCGTGCTACATCGCCACCCCGGACGTCACCGACGCCAAGGTGAAGTCCTTCGCCGACTCCTACAAGGCCGCCTTCAACGCCGACCCGGCGATCTACGCGGCCGAGGGTTACGACGCGGCGACCGTCTTCGTGGAGGCGATCAAGGCGGGCAACACCACGCCTGACAAGATCAACCAGTTCATCGGCACGGTCGACCTGGCGGGTGTCTCCAAGCAGGTCAAGTTCGAGGCCAACGGCGAGGTCGCGGCCAAGGACATCTACATCTACCAGGTCAAGAACGGTGTCATCGGCCTGCTCGGCAAGGCCAACGAGGCCAAGCTGGGGTAGCCGGAGGCTTGGAGGAGAGTAGGTAGTCGACACGCGGAGAGCGGGAACGCCGCGATGCGTTCCCGCTCTTCTCATACTTCCACCAGAGTCCACGAGGTTCTGATCGGAGGCGGTGTGCTACCGGAAGTGCAGGCGACCCCCGCTAGAAGTGGTAAACCCTAGTGTTCAATGACTCCCTCGCCCAGCTGTGGCGAGCCTTCAGTGATCAATTCTGGCCGGCGACCATCGACGGTCTGTCCTTCGGCTCGATCTACGCCCTGATCGCGCTCGGCTACACCATGGTGTACGGCGTGCTGCGATTGATCAACTTCGCACACTCCGAAGTGTTCATGATCGGAACCTTCGGTGCGATGTTCGTGCCCTTCGTCCTGGGCATCAACACCCCGCTCACCGGCGTCGCGCTGGCCGGGATCATCCTGGCGATGATCCTGGCGGGCATGCTCGCCTCGGCGGGCACCGCGGTCGCCCTGGAGCGGATCGCGTACCGGCCGCTGCGCCGGCGCGGCGCGTCCCGGCTGGCGGCCCTGATCTCGGCGATCGGCGCCTCCATCTTCCTGCAGGAGCTGTTCGCCCTCCTGGTGATCCCGAAGGTCTTCAACCGCCCCGAGCAGGGCCGGATCCAGATGGGTCTGCCCCGGCTGATGGAGCGGACCGAGCTCTTCTCGATCTTCGGCCACACCGTCCGGGTCGACCAGGTGTTCGTCATCGTCGCCGCGATCGCCATGATGATCGCACTCGACGCCCTCGTGAACCGTACGAAGATCGGCCGGGGTATTCGCGCCACCGCGCAGAACCCCGAGGCGGCCGTTCTGATGGGTGTCAACATCGACAACATCGTCCGGATGACGTTCCTCATCGGCGGAGCCATGGCCGGTGTGGCGGGTGCGCTCTACCTCATCTCGTACGAGAACACGAACTACTACATCGGGTTCCTGTTCGGCATCAAGGCGTTCACCGCGGCGGTCCTGGGCGGCATCGGCAACCTGCGCGGTGCCCTGGTCGGCGGTGTCGTGCTGGGTCTGGTGGAGAACTACGGAGCCATCTTCTTCGGCTCCGACTGGAAACACGTGATCTCCTTCACCATCCTCGTCCTGGTCCTGATGTTCCGTCCCACCGGAATCCTCGGTGAATCACTCCAGCAGGCGCGCGCATGAAGCAGAAGAATTCCCTGGAAAGCGTCCCGAAGGGGATCGCCTACCGGCTCGGCCGGAGGCTTGGCGATCTGCTTGTCCCCGTCGTCCATCTGTTCGGCCTCATCGGTCGCCGGCTCGGTCACGCCGGCGACGTCGTGCGGGACCGCTGGGCGGTCACCCCGGGCTGGCAGCGCTGGATCGTCTACGTGCTCCTGATCGTCGGCGCCCTGCTGCTGCCGTCGGAGAGCCTGGCGCCCATCATGTCGCCCTACACCGACTGGGCGAGCATCCTGTTCTTCCCGATCGGGACGTACGTGCTCCTGGCCATCGGCCTGAACGTGGTGGTCGGCCAGGCCGGCCTGCTCGACCTGGGCTTCGTCGCGTTCTACGCGGTGGGCGGCTACGCGATGGCGCTGATCGGCACCCGGCTGGGCTGGAACTTCTGGCTGATCATGCTGGTGGGCATCGGGATCTGCGCCCTGTCCGGCATCACGCTGGGCGCGCCGACGCTGCGGCTGCGCGGCGACTACCTGGCGATCGTCACGCTGGGCTTCGGTGAGATCATCCGCATCACCGCCCGGAACACCGACGAGATCGGCGGCCCGAACGGTATCCGCGGCATCCCGCACCCGCCGAGCATCGAGGGTATCGAGCTCTTCGGCATCGACATCTTCAAGTACGGCGTGCTGGACCCGCGGCCCTACTACTACCTGCTGGTCGCCCTGGCCGTCATCGTGATCATCCTGGTGAAGCGCTGGGAGAAGAGCCGTGTCGGGCGCGCCTGGGCGGCGATCCGCGAGGACGAGGACGCGGCCGAGGTCATGGGCGTGCCGACGTTCCGCTTCAAGATGCTCGCCTTCGCCATCGGAGCCTCGATCGGCGGCGCCATGGGCGTGCTGTGGGCCGGGAAGGTCATCTCGATCAACCCGAACGACTTCCAGTTCCTGCTCTCGGCGACGATCCTGGCCGCCGTGGTCATGGGTGGCGCGGGCAATCTGCCCGGTGTCATGCTGGGTGCGTTCGTGGTGGCCTGGCTGCCCGAGCGCTTCCGCGGCCTGCAGGAGTACCGCATGCTGATCTTCGGTGCGGTTCTCGTGGCGCTGATGATCTTCCGTCCGGAGGGGCTGCTGCCGTCGCGCCAGCGCAAGGCGGAGCTGAAAGAGGGGTCAGGCGGAATGGGTACGCTCGGAGCCGAGGTCCCCGGGCCGGAGTCGAGGGGCGAGGAGGTGGCTTCCAAGTGAGCGCCGGAGTGAACCCGGAGGCCGGGGGCGCCTCGAAGGCGCCGGCGAGGCAGATCGGCGGTGCCATGCTGGAGCTGAACGACCTCGTCATGCGGTTCGGCGGCGTCACGGCCCTGCGCGACGTCAACCTCACCGTCAACGAGGGGGAGATCTTCGCGCTGATCGGCCCGAACGGCGCCGGCAAGACCACGGTCTTCAACGTGGTGACCGGCGTCTACCAGCCGACCGAGGGCGAGGTCCGCTTCCAGGGCGAGAGGATCAGCGGCGTCAAGCGCTTCAAGATCACCAAGCGCGGTATCGCCCGCACGTTCCAGAACATCCGCCTCTTCCACAACATGACGGCCATCGACAACGTCATGGTGGGCGCGGACGCGCACCACAGGGCCGGCATGGTCAGCGTCGCGCTGGGGCTGCCCTGGCACCGCAGGGCGGAGAAGGACGGCCGGAAGCTCGCGATGGAGCTGCTCGACTTCGTCGGCATCTCGCACCGCGCGCACGACCACGCCAAGAACCTGCCCTACGGCGACCAGCGCCGCCTGGAGATCGCCCGCGCGCTGGCGACCAACCCGAAGCTGCTGCTGCTGGACGAGCCCGCGGCCGGTATGAACCCGGCGGAGAAGGTGGCCCTGCAGCGGCTGATCCGGGACATCCGTGACGCCGGCCGGACGATCCTGATCATCGAGCACGACATGAGCCTCATCATGGGCATCAGCGACCGCATCGCGGTGCTGGACTTCGGCCAGAAGATCGCCGATGGCCTGCCGGACGAGGTGCGGAACGACCCCCGGGTCGTCGAGGCGTATTTGGGAGCTCCCTCAGATGCTTCTTGAGGTCAACGACATTCACGTCCACTACGGCAAGATCGAGGCGCTCAAGGGCGTCTCGGTCGAGGTCAACGATGGCGAGATCGTCACGCTCATCGGGGCGAACGGGGCGGGCAAGACCACGACCCTGAAGACGATCTCGGGCCTGCGCGGCCTGTCGTCGGGGCGCGTCCTCTTCGAGGGCAGGGACATCAGCAGGATGCCCGGCCACCTGCGCGTCATCGCCGGCCTGGGGCAGGCTCCCGAGGGCCGGGGCGTGTTCCCCGGCATGACGGTGCACGACAACCTGCTCATGGGCGCCTACACGCGCTCGGGCGACTTCAGCGCCGAGCTGGCCGAGGCGTACGAGCTGTTCCCCCGCCTGGCGGAGCGCAGGAACCAGCCGGCCGGCACGATGTCCGGCGGTGAGCAGCAGATGCTCGCCATCGGCCGGGCGCTGATGGCCAAGCCGAAGGTGCTGCTGCTGGACGAGCCGTCGATGGGGCTGGCGCCGCTGCTGGTGCAGCAGATCTTCTCCATCATCGAGGAGATCAACCGTCGCGGCACCACGGTGCTCCTGGTGGAGCAGAACGCCCAGCAGGCGTTGAAGCTCGCCCACCGGGCGTACGTCCTGGAGACCGGGAGGGTGGTCAAGAGCGCGCCCGCCGACGAGCTGCTCAACGACCCCGACGTGCAGGCCGCCTACCTCGGCGGCGGGCACGGCGCCCCCCCGGAGACGCAGCCCGGCGCGCCGGACGTCACCTCGTGACCGGCCGCGGGGGGACCGCGCCGTAGTCGCCGCCTCGCGGGGAGGGCAAGCCTCGGCCGCCCCGCGAGGCGGGCGGTGACGCCGGCTGACGGCCGGACCACGCGCGGCGGCCGCGCGCGCCCGGGGCCCGCACCGTCCTTTCCCCGTCCGGTTCCCGCCCGCCGGGGAAACCTTTCCGGGGGCGTGCGGGACGAGCGCGTCCGGCCGGGCCCGGGTGAGGAGGTGACCGTCAGGGCAGGGGGACCTCGGCCCCGTCGGTGCCACCGCCCACCCCGAGGGGCGGATCGCCGAACAGCCTGATCGCCCTGACCTTCGCCTCCTGGGGGATGTCGAACCACAGGTCCATCTCGATCCTGACCTCGGCGCCCAGCGGGAGCGTGTCGGGCTGGCGCTTGATGGCCTGGGCGAACTTGTCGACGGCGTAGGCCGTGCCGTCGGCGGTGACGAGCCGCTGCCGCTTGGCCTCGAAACGGGAGTTGGTCCGGCCCGGGTTCTCCACGACGATCCGGACGACCACGTACTGGCCCTTGGCCTGCCACTCGGCATGGCTGCCGAAGAAGCCCTCCAGGCCCTTCTGCAGGCCGATCACGTGGAACCGGGTGTCGCCGTCGTTCACCGGGGCGGCGCCGACGGGTATCTCCCCGGGCCGCACCGGCCGGGCCGGGAGCGGGTACGTCGGGGTCGGCGTGGCGGGCGGGGACGCGGTCGCCGGGGCCGCGCCCGTTCCCGGCGTACCCGTCCCCGTGCAGCCGGTCAGGGCGGTGACGGCGAGGGCGGCGCCGGTGAGCAGAATGAGGTTGCGCACATCGGGCAAGGTAACCGAGGGGATTCCGGGGATCAACGCTTCGTGGTGCCCGCTCCGGCGGGCGCGGTGGGGCGGGGCCCCGGCGCCGGGAGGAGCGCGCGGTCCCGCCGGCCCGGTGGTCCACCTCGTGCCGCGGACAGCGGGTACCGTACCGGACGCGGTGCGTCACCTGCCCGGGGCCGGGGCCCGGGTCTTCACGCCGGAGGAATTCGATGAACACACGACCCCTGCTTCCTTCCGGAAGCGGGTATCGAGCAGGAAGCCTCAGACGTGGTTGTTGTCCGAATTGTGTCGTAGTGGTGATCTGCGTGACTATGCAGGTGATGCAGCATGACCTGCACTGAGGTATCCATACAAGACGCGACATTGACCCTAAGGAGGCCTTTGTGGGCCTGAGTTTTGTTTCCCGTCGTGCGCTCACGGTGGGCGCCGTGGTCGTCGCCGGTGCGCTCGGCCTGTCGGCCTGTGGAGGTGGCGAGTCCACCACGGCGAGCCCGAGCGATGGTGCCTCGGCGAGCGCCCCCGCGGCCGCTCCCGGTGTGAAGCTGGTCAAGCCCGGCAAGCTCACGACGTGCACCAGCCTGCCGTACGCGCCGTTCCAGTTCACCGACACCTCCTCCGGCAAGGTCGTGGGCTTCGACGTCGACCTGGTCGACCTGGCCGCCAAGAAGCTCGGTGTGACCCAGGAGATCGTGGACGTCAAGTTCGACGTGATCAAGAGCGGCGCCGCCCTCAACGGAGGCACCTGCGACATCGCCGCGGCCGGTATGACCATCACCGAGGAGCGCAAGGCGAACCTCGACTTCACCAGCCCGTACTTCGACGAGGTGCTCGCGGTCTTCGCCAAGAAGGGCTCCGGGGTCAAGACCCTGGACGACGTGAAGGCCAAGAACCTGAAGCTGGGCGTGCAGACCGGCACCACCAGCCTCGACCTGGCCAAGGAGAAGGGCTTCACGCCGACCGAGTTCGACGACGCGGGCAAGCAGATCCTGGCCCTGCAGTCCGGCCAGGTCGACGTGGTCCTGCAGGACCTGCCGGTCGTCAACGACTGGCTGAAGACCAAGCCGCAGATCGCCGAGCAGTTCGAGCTCGGCGAGACCATCAACAGCGGCAACCAGTACGGTTTCGCGGTCAGGAAGGGGGGGAACCCCGAACTGCTCAAGACCGTGAACGACGCCCTGGCCCAGGCCATCAGCGACGGCTCGTGGGCCGCCTCCTACAAGAAGTGGATCGGCTCGGACCCGGTTTCCACGCCCGCTCCCAAGTGATCTGAAAGCGTATGTCCACCATCAAGAGCGAGCCCTCCGCAGCCGCGGCCCGCGGCGGCGGGGGGCTCAGCCCGCGTAAACGCCGCCGGGTGATCCTCGGCGTCCAGTACGCGATCGTCATCGGCGTCATCGGCCTCATCGCGGCGACCGTCGACTGGCCCACGATCCGGGAGCACTTCCTGGACGTGGACGCGGCCAGGCAGATGCTGCCCACGCTTTTCACGGTCGCGCTGAAGAACACGGTCATCTACACCCTCAGCGCGTACGTGATCGGCTTCCTGCTCGGCCTGCTGCTGGCCCTGATGCGGATGTCGTCCGCGGCCCCGTACCGCTGGGCCGCCCTCGTCTATGTCGAGATCTTCCGCGGCCTGCCGGCGCTGCTGGTCCTCATGCTGATCGGGTTCGGCATCCCGATCGCCTTCCAGGGCCTGCAGTTCCCCGGCGACGTCTACGGCAAGGTCGCCATCGGACTCGGCCTCGTCGCCGCCGCCTACATGGCGGAGACCTTCCGGGCCGGCCTGCAGGCCGTCCCGCGCGGCCAGATGGAGGCGGCCAGGTCGCTCGGCATGTCGCACTCCCGCGCGATGGTGTCGGTCGTCATCCCGCAGGCGCTGCGCCTGGTGATCCCGCCGCTGACCAACGAGCTGATCCTGCTGTTCAAGGACTCCTCGCTGGTCTCCGCGCTCGGCATCACCGCCGCGACGATCGAGCTCACCAAGCTCGGCTCCGACGCGGCGATCAACAGCGCCGACGCCACGCCCTTCGTGGTGGCCGGTCTGACGTACCTGATCATCACTGTGCCGCTGGGCTTCGTCGTGCGCCGCCTCGAGGCCCGCCAGACGAGGGGACGGTGATCCGGGTGCTGGCCCAGTCCGCGGTCGAGATCCGCAACCTGCACAAGTCGTTCGGACACCTGGAGGTGCTCAAGGGGATCGACTTCTCCGTCGACACCGGCCAGGTCGTCTGCGTCATCGGCCCCTCCGGCTCGGGCAAGTCCACGCTGCTGCGCTGCGTGAACCTGCTGGAGCAGCCCACGGCGGGCCAGGTGATCGTGGAGGGCGTCGAGCTCACCCACCCCGACGTCGACATCGACGCCGCCCGCCGCCGCGTCGGCATGGTCTTCCAGCAGTTCAACCTGTTCCCGCACATGACCGCGCTGCAGAACGTGATGATCGCCCAGCAGCGGGTCCTCAAGCGGGGGAGGGCGGAGGCGGAGCGGATCGCCAGGGAGAACCTGGACAAGGTCGGCGTCGGCAACAAGGCCGGCTCCTACCCGGCCCAGCTCTCCGGCGGCCAGCAGCAGCGCGTGGCCATCGCCCGCGCGCTGGCCATGAGCCCGGCGCTGATGCTCTTCGACGAGCCCACCTCGGCGCTCGACCCCGAGCTCGTCGGCGACGTGCTCACGGTCATGCGCAAGCTCGCCGAGGAGGGGATGACCATGCTCGTGGTCACCCACGAGATGGCCTTCGCCCGGGACGTGGCCGACCGGGTGGTCTTCATGGACGGCGGCGTGATCGTCGAGGACGGCCCCGCCGAGCAGGTGATCGGCAGCCCGAAGCACGAGCGCACCAAGACCTTCCTGCGCCGCGTGCTCGACCCGACGCACCACGAGATCTGAGCGCCGCCCCGCGCGGGGCCGGTCCCCGGAGCGACCCGCCGCACGGCCCGCGTCCACCCGGCGCGGGCCGTGCCGCCTCAGAGGGCCTGGGAGGCGCTGAGAGCGCCGTACGCCGTCGCGGACCTCTGGCCTGCTGTCTTTGGTCGGGAGGGCGTCGCGAGACGTCTGAGGGCCGCCAGGGGCGTCACGAGGCCGCGGCCGAGAGACCGGGGCGAAGCGCCGGGGAGGGCCGGGTGGATCGGGCCGGGGAGGGCCGGGTGGATCCCGGCCGCCCCGCCGATCCGACGAGCCCGGGGGCGGCCTTTGGCGCCGTACAGAGCTTCCCCGACCCTGCACGTTTTCTACTCGGCCGCCCCACGGGCATCGTCGTCACCCAACGTAGCGGACCTGTTGCTTCGGGAGGGCAAAAAAGCGGTCCGAGTATGATCGAATCCGAGATGTGATCAGATGTCGCGGAGCATGCACGTCAGGCGGGAGGTGCACACCCGCCGTCCCTGCTCGTCGGTGATCTCGATGTCGTAGGTGGCGATCGTCCGGCCGCCGTGGATCCGGGTCGCCACGCCGGTGACCAGCCCCGAGGTGGCCGACCGGTGGTGGGTGGCGTTGATCTCGATGCCGACGGCGCCGCGCCCGGGGCCCGCGTGGATGGCCGCGCCGGTCGAGCCCAGGGTCTCGGCGAGCACGCATGAGGCGCCCCCGTGCAGCAGTCCGTAGGGCTGGATGTTGCCCTCGACGGGCATCGTGCCCACCACCCGCTCGGCCGTGGCCTCGGTGATCTCGATGCCCATGCGCTCGACGAGCGTGTTCCGGTGGGCGGCGCCGATCAGCTCTTCGAAACGGGCGGCGGCCTCGTCGGGGTCTGCCATGGTCAAGGGGATGCCTCCTGTCATGCGAGGGACGGTTTTCTGTCGCACCAGGAGACTAGGCTTCCGTTGTGCCGAAGAGTGAAGTGACCCCCGACCGCCCGTGCCTCCTGCTGCTCGATGGGCACTCACTGGCTTATCGGGCGTTCTACGCGCTGCCCGAGGAGAACTTCTCCACGACGACGGGCCAGAAGACCAACGCCGTCTACGGCTTCACCTCGATGCTGGTCAACGTGCTCCGCGACGAGCGGCCGACCCACGTGGCGGTCTGCTTCGACCGCTCGGAGCCCACGTTCCGCCACGAGGAGTACGCCGAGTACAAGGCGAACCGCAGCGCGAGCCCCGACAGCTTCCGCAGCCAGATGAGCCTTGTCCACGAGATGCTCGACGCCCTGCGCGTGCCGCACCTGTCGCTGCCGGGCTACGAGGCCGACGACCTGATCGCCACCCTCGCCACGCGGGCCGCCGCGCAGGGCATGAACGTGCTGGTCGTCACCGGCGACCGCGACGCGCTCCAGCTGGTCGACGAGCGCGTCACCGTGCTGATGACCCGCGTCGGGATCAGCAACATGACCCGCTTCACGCCCGAGGCCGTCATGGAGAAGTACGAGCTCACCCCGGCGCAGTATCCCGACTTCGCCGCCATCCGCGGCGACTCCAGCGACAACCTCAAGAACATCCCCGGCGTGGGGGAGAAGACCGCCGCCAAGTGGATCCGCGAGTTCGGCTCGCTGGAGGAGCTGGTCAACCGGGTCGACGAGGTCAAGGGCAAGGTCGGCGAGAAGCTCCGCGACCACCTCGACCAGGTGCTCATGAACCGCCGCCTGACCCAGCTGATCCGCGACGTCCCGCTGGAGCAGGAGGTCTCCGCGCTGACGGTCGGCCCCGCCGACCGCGACGAGATCAACAAGATCCTCGACACGCTGGAATTCCGCGGCGAGATCCGCGACCGGCTGTTCAAGGTCGTCGGCTCGCCGGAGACCGAGAGCGACGAGGGCTTCGAGGTCGAGGTGGCCGTCCTCGGCCCCGGCGAGGTGGCGCCCTGGCTGCGGGCGCTGCCCGCGGGCCGCGCCGGCCTGGCCTTCAAGGGCGAGTACGCCAAGGGCACCGGCCGCCTCGACAGCATCGCCGTCGCCGCGCCCGCCGGGGGAGCCGGGACGTCCCGGGCCGCCGCGTTCATCGACCCCACCGCGCTGACCGAGGCCGACGAGGCGGCCCTGCGCGGGTGGCTGGCCGACCCGGCCAGGCCCAAGGCGGTGCACGACGCCAAGGGCCCGATGCTGGCCCTGTGGGCGCACGGCATGGAGCTGTGCGGCCTCACCTGTGACACGGCGCTGGCGGCCTACCTGGCGATGCCCGGGCAGCGCGCCTTCCCGCTGGAGGAGCTCGCCCGGGTCTACCTCGGCCGCGAGCTGCGCACCGAGGCCGAGACCGGCGGCCAGACCAGCCTCTTCGAGGACGAGAACGACGACGCGGCCCGCGAGCTGGGCCTGCGGGCACTGGCCGTGGCCGAGCTCGCCGACGCGCTGGAGGCGTTCCTGGAGCCGCGCGGCGGCACCCGCCTGCTGCGCGACGTGGAGCTGCCGCTCGTCACCGTGCTGGCCGAGATGGAGCGGGCCGGCATCGCCGCCGACCGCGAATACCTCGGCGGCCTGGAGGCCGAGTTCGGCGCCGCGGTCAAGCAGGCCGTCGAGGCGGCGCACGCGTCGGTGGGCGAGCAGTTCAACCTGGGCTCGCCCAAGCAGCTGCAGGAGATCCTCTTCGTCAAGCTCAACCTGCCCAAGACCAAGAGGACCAAGACCGGCTACACCACCGACGCCGAGGCGCTGGCCTGGCTGGCCGCCCAGACCGAGCACGAGCTTCCGACGATCATGCTCAGGCACCGCGACCAGGCCAAGCTGAAGGTCACGGTCGAGGGCCTGATCAAGGAGATCGCCGACGACGGCCGCATCCACACCACGTTCAACCAGACGGTGGCGGCCACCGGGCGGCTCAGCTCGGAGAAGCCGAACCTGCAGAACATCCCGATCCGCACCGCCGAGGGCCGCCGCATCCGGCAGGGCTTCGTGGTCGGCGCAGGCGGTCCCGGCGGGGCCTTCGAGACCCTGCTGACGGCCGACTACAGCCAGATCGAGCTGCGCATCATGGCGCACCTGTCCGGCGACGAGTCGCTGATCGCGGCCTTCGAGTCCGGCCACGACTTCCACAAGGCCACCGCGGCGCGGGTCTTCGACATCGAGCCCGAGCAGGTCACCGGGGAGATGCGGGCCAAGATCAAGGCGATGAACTACGGCCTGGCCTACGGCCTGTCCGACTACGGCCTGGCGGCCCAGCTCGGCATCCCGGTCGCCGAGGCCGGGGCGCTGAAGGAGGAGTACTTCCAGGAGTTCGGCGGCGTCCGCGACTTCCTCCACGCGATCGTCGCGCGGGCCAGGAACGACGGCTACACCGAGACCATCCTGGGCCGGCGCCGCTACCTGCCCGACCTCAACAGCGACAACCGCCAGCGCCGGGAGATCGCCGAGCGGATGGCGCTCAACGCCCCCATCCAGGGCTCGGCGGCCGACATCATCAAGGTCGCCATGCTCAACGTGCGCGACGCGCTGAAGGAGGCCTCGCTCGGCTCCCGGATGCTCCTGCAGGTCCACGACGAGCTCGTGTTCGAGGTCGCCGCCGGCGAGCTGGAGACCCTGCGCGAGCTGGTCGTCGGCCGGATGAACGCGGCCTACTCGCTGCGCGTCCCGCTGGAGGTCTCGGTGGGCGTCGGCCGCACCTGGGAGGACGCCGGGCACTGAGGGATTGCCCGGGGCTGTCCAAGTCTGTTCTAGGCTTGTGAGGCATCGGAAAGCTCGACGGGCACGGGAGTTTTGTGCGGAGTCCAATCCCCCTCACGCGGATCATCATGCTCGCCAATGTGGTGGTCGTCGCGACGGCGGTGGTGGTGCTCCTGGTGCTCCCCACCGCGCCCTCGTCCTCCGGCCGGCCCATGGCCGGCAAGGTGACCGGCAGCCCGCCGCCGTCGTCCTCGTCGCCCTCGCCGACGCCCGCCCTGCCCTCGGCCGAGTTACCGCCGCCGGTCACCGCCTCGCCGGAGTTCGCCCGGCAGGTGGAGGCCAACGAGGCGGGGATGGTCCCGATCCTGATGTACCACCGGATCATGAAGAAGCGACTGGCGTCGATCGACCGCACGCCGGCCCAGGTACGCAAGGAGATGGAGAAGCTCGCCAGGGACGGCTACGTGCCGATCACCGCGCGGGAGTTCGTCACCGGGAAGATCGACATCCCGGCGGGCAAGCACCCGGTGGTGCTGACCTTCGACGACGGCCACCACAGCCACTTCGCGCTGGGGGCCGACGGCATGCCGGTCAAGGACACCGCGGTCGGCATCATCTACCAGGTCGCCAAGAAGTATCCGGACTTCCGGCCGGTGGCGACCTTCTGGGTCAACCGCCAGCCGTTCGGCCTGCAGAACCCGCAGGACCAGGCCCGGGCGGTGCGGTGGCTGACCGCGCGGGGCTTCGAGGTGGCCAACCACACCTGGAGCCACCCCTACCTGCCCGGGCTGCCGAAGCAGAAGATCGCCGAGCAGATCGTCCGGATCGAGCGGCTGCTCGACAAGCTCGGCGGCCCGGCCTCCGAGACCCTCGCGCTGCCGTTCGGCGCGATGCCGCGCAAGCGGTCCACCGTGCAGGCCGGCAAGTGGGGCGGGAGTTCCTTCGCGTTCAAGGGCGTCTTCCTGGCCGGGGCGGAGCCGTCGGTCTCGCCGTTCGTCAAGGGTTTCGACCGGCGCTCCATCCAGCGCATCCAGAGCAACGGCAAGAAGGGCGAGTGCCGCAGGTGGTGCTCGCAGTACTGGCTCGAATGGCTCGACAAGCACCCCCGCCAGCGGTACACGGCCGACGGCGATCCCGAACGCATCTCCATACCACGCGGGCTTCGGGGTAATATCAGATCCGACCGGAGGCGTCAGATCAACGCTTACTGAGCGAGATCGTCATTCCCCTGGTCTGCGGACGCGTAGTCTCGTCGGATTGACCACACCCGTCTGGTCTCATATGCTGATCGCTGCGTTGTGGGCTCGCGCGTGTCTCGGACGGAGTGGGCTCGCGCTCGATCACGCCGATGCCAATCCCTTCGGCTGAACGGTAAGAGGCCTGCCGCGCGTTCGCCACATCGACATCTGTCCGCGTTCGGAGCAACTCCACACATGACGAGCAGCACTGAGGCCACCTCGAGCACCCCGCAGGTAGCGGTCAACGACATCGGCTCTGAGGAAGAGTTCCTCGCAGCGATCGACCTGACCATCAAGTACTTCAACGACGGCGACATCGTCGAGGGCACCGTCGTCAAGGTCGATCGAGACGAAGTTTTGCTCGACATCGGCTACAAGACCGAGGGTGTCATCCCCTCGCGTGAGCTCTCGATCAAGCACGATGTCGACCCGGCGGAGGTCGTCGAGGTTGGCGAGCACGTCGAGGCCCTCGTCCTCCAGAAGGAGGACAAGGAAGGCCGCCTGATCCTGTCCAAGAAGCGCGCCCAGTACGAGCGCGCCTGGGGCACGATCGAGAAGATCAAGGATGAGGACGGCATCGTCACCGGCACCGTCATCGAGGTCGTCAAGGGCGGTCTCATCCTCGACATCGGCCTGCGCGGCTTCCTCCCGGCCTCCCTGGTCGAGATGCGGCGCGTGCGCGACCTCCAGCCGTACGTGGGCCGCGAGCTCGAGGCGAAGATCATCGAGCTTGACAAGAACCGCAACAACGTCGTCCTCTCCCGCCGCGCCTGGCTGGAGCAGACCCAGTCCGAGGTTCGCCAGACGTTCCTCAACACCCTGCAGAAGGGCCAGGTCCGCAAGGGCGTCGTCTCCTCGATCGTCAACTTCGGCGCGTTCGTCGACCTCGGCGGCGTCGACGGTCTGGTGCACGTCTCCGAGCTGTCCTGGAAGCACATCGACCACCCGTCCGAGGTCGTCGAGGTCGGCCAGGAAGTCACCGTCGAGGTCCTCGACGTCGACATGGAGCGCGAGCGCGTCTCCCTGTCGCTCAAGGCCACGCAGGAAGACCCCTGGCAGCAGTTCGCCCGCACCCACCAGATCGGGCAGGTCGTCCCGGGCCGCGTCACCAAGCTGGTGCCGTTCGGTGCGTTCGTCCGCGTCGAGGAGGGCATCGAGGGCCTGGTCCACATCTCCGAGCTGGCCGAGCGCCACGTCGAGATCCCCGAGCAGGTCGTCCAGGTCGGCGACGAGATCTTCGTGAAGATCATCGACATCGACCTGGAGCGTCGCCGGATCTCGCTCTCGCTCAAGCAGGCGAACGAGACCGCTCTCGGCGCCGACGTCGAGTTCGACCCCACGCTGTACGGCATGGCGGCGACCTACGACGAGTCGGGCAACTACATCTACCCCGAGGGCTTCGACTCCGAGACCGGCGAGTGGCTCGAGGGCTTCGACCGCCAGCGCGAGGAGTGGGAGCGGCAGTACGCCGAGGCCCAGAACCGCTTCGAGGCCCACAAGCGGCAGATCGAGGAGGCTCGCCGGGCCGAGGCCGAGGCGGGCGAGGCCGCCCCGACGTCCTACTCGGGTGAGACCCCGTCCACCGGTTCCGGCTCCAGCGGCTCCGCCGCCCCGGCGTCCGGCGCCCTCGCCTCCGACGAGGCTCTCGCGGCCCTGCGCGAGAAGCTCGCGGGCGGCCAGAGCTGACCCCGGCGAGACGGTAACAAAGGTAGATAAAAGATCCACGGAAAGGGCCCCGCTCCGGCGGGGCCCTTTCCGCGTTCTCACCCACCTCCGGGGGCGGATGCCCTGTCCCCCGGGATTCCACCGGCCGATTCGGCTTCGCCCCGCATTACCCGCGTACCCGCGTACCCGCGTACCCGCGTACCCGCGTGACTGCGTGACCCGCGTGTCCGGCGTCCCACGACGCACCGGACGCCGACCGGTGAGGAGCGGCGGGGACCGTCGCGGCGGAGTCCTCCGGGAGGGAGCGGACATCAGGATCTTCCGGCTGCGCCGCCCGCGACCCCGGCGGGGGCGTACGGCGGTGACGCCCACGGGCCCGGAGGCCACCGGCCCGTGCCGTTCGCCGAGGGCTTAAGGTGATCTCGTGACGGTGATCGAGCGGGCGGAGCCCGGCGACGCGGGGGAGATCCTGACCGTGCAGCGCGCCGCCTACGTGGGCGAGGCGCAACTGTACGGGGACCCGTTCATCCCGCCGCTGGTGGAGTCGGCCGACCAGGTCCGCATGGCCGTCACGGCGACGACCGTGCTGGTGGCCCGGGAACGGACGAGAGTCGTGGGCGCGATCCGCGGCCGGATGGCCGGCACCACCTGCCTGGTCGGCCGTCTGGTGGTCGCCCCCGACATGCAGGGCAGGGGCATTGGCGGCGCACTGCTGGCGGCCCTGCACCGGGAGGCCGCCGACGCGCTGGCGTTCGACCTGTTCACCGGGCACCTGTCCGAGGCCAACCTGCGGCTCTACTGCCGCCACGGCTACCGCGAGACCCACCGGGAACGGATGAGCGACCACCTGACCCTCGTCCACATGCGCCGGGAACCGTAGGGAGCGCCGCCCGGCAGGGGAGCCCTCGGGGGCGTTCACACCGGTGGGAGGACGTCGGGGAAGCACCGTCCGGCGAGAGGTCGCGGGAGCGGTCACACGAGTCCGGAGCCCCGGAGCCGGTAAGAGACCGCGGGACCGTTCACCCGTGAGGGGAGCCGGGAGCGCAATCGTGTTCACACGGGGGCGTGGTCGGCTTGCGGGCGCGTGGGAGACACGGGACCGGTCGGCGCCCGAGGGTCTCCGGGCGAGGCCGCACGCGGGCCTCAGGCCCCCGGCGTCGATCCGGAGAAGAAGCTCGCCCGGGGCTCGGGAGCGCGGGCCGCACCGCGTATGCTGCGGATCATGTTGAAGGTGGGGCTTACCGGCGGGATCGGCTCGGGCAAGAGCGAGGTCTCGCGGCGGCTGGGCGCCCGGGGCGCCATGGTCATCGACGCCGACAAGATCGCCCGTGAGGTGGTCGAGCCGGGCACCGGCGGGCTCGCGCGGGTGGTCTCCGTCTTCGGTCCCGAGGTGCTTCGCGAGGACGGCTCGCTCAACCGGGAGAAGCTGGGCTCCATCGTCTTCGCCGACCCCGAGAAGCTCGCCTCCCTCAACGCCATCGTCCACCCCCTGGTCGGCGCCCGGGTCGCCGAACTCCAGGCTCAGGCCGCCTCCGGGACCGTCGTCGTCTACGACGTCCCGCTGCTCGCGGAGAACAACCTGGCCCCCATGTACGACGTGGTGATCGTCGTGGACGCCTCCGGCGACGTGCGCCTGGCCCGCCTGGTCGGGCTGCGCGGCATGAGCGAGCAGGACGCCAGGGCCAGGATCGCCGCCCAGGCGACCCGCGAGGAGCGTCTGAAGGTCGCCGACATCGTCGTCCCCAACGAGGGCACCCTGGAGGACCTGGAGGCCCGCGTGGACGAGGTCTGGGCCGAGCTGACCGCCCGCGTCGCGACCTGAGCGTGGAGGACGCCGCCTGGGGCTCGTGAGCCCGCTGATCCGTGTCGGAGAGACGCGGTTCCTCCTCGCGGCGAGTGACGAGCCTGTGCCGCGACCGGCACCCGACCGCTGGAACGATCGGGTGCGTTTGACCCTCGGGGAAGGTGAAATCTCCGGCTGTGTGTCCGGAACCGAGAGCCGGGAGTGGTTCTGCGGGTCAGTCGAAGTGGCCCGATTTCACGGCGTCGAGGAAGGTGCGCCATTCGCCCGGGGTGAAGGCGAGGGCCGGGCCGGTGGGGTTCTTGCTGTCGCGTACGGCGACGACTCCGGGAAGGCTCTGGGCGACCTCGACGCAGTTCCGCCGCTCCCGCCGCTGAGGGAGCTTTTCTTCCGGGCGGCCCCCCGAAAGGTCAAGGCCGGTCAGGTCTGCTGCTTCCGGCGGCGTCAGCTTAACTGCGGGCACCCTGTAGGTCAAGCCTTTGTCCGGGAGATTCCAAGGCACTGAATGGGAAATTCTCCCGGTTAATGGATCCATTGTGGCAGGCGTTTTTCCGGCGCCTGTCAATCGTAGGGACGGCGGTGATCCGATGGGCGCCGAGGCGGTTTCCGCGCTCGGTCTGCTGGGCTGTGTCGATCTGCCCGGAGTGGCCGAGACGGTTCGTTCGGCGCGGCGATGACCGGTGCGCGGGGCGACGGCGAAGGCGCGCCGGGCCCCGGGACGATCGCCGTCCTGATCACCCGGTACGGCAGGCACTGGCTCGTCTCCGAGGCCGTCGGAGGCGGCTACTACGCCGTGCGCCGCAACGGCCTGTCCGAGGAGATCCTCCGCAGGAGGGGTCTGTCCAATGTGCTGTGCGCGGCCGTCCCCGGAGAAATGGCGCGCCTCCTGGCGGCCGAGAGGGAGCGCGAGAATCGACCACTGGGAAAATGACGTGCGGGCCGGGGGCCGGGTGGTCGGGAAAGCTCGTTTATCGGGTGCGGTTGCGTTTTCTCGCGTACCGATGGCGTGGTGGGTGAACGAATCATCGTCCTCGGCCGTTCGAACGCCTGCTGAACTCTGTTTCGTGGAGTTGCAGAGGCTTTGAGGACCAAGCCGGTTCCGGCCGGGTAACCGTCGATCGGACGCGGTCGATACCGGATCTTCTTCGACCCTCGCTTGGCTGTGCGTACCAGCCGGTCCGGGCCCGCTACGGCGAGGTCGGCCAACCCACCCCGGTTGGGCAACGACCACACGCCTCCACCGCCTTTGAGCTCAGGTGGGTTTCCCCGGCCCGCCCGCCGCACCCGGCGTGCGTGTCTCCACGCGCGCCGGGTGTCGGTCGGTGACCGGGCCGCGTCGGCCGGGTCCACGGTGTCAGCGCAGCAGGTGGGCGCCGAAGCGGCCCCCGGGCGTGCCCATGGAGACGTCGAGGCCGCGGACGACCTGCGCGATGGTGGCGGAGACGTCGGCGGTGCCGTGCAGGACCGCGAGCATGCCGCGGCCCTCGTACTTGCCGGGGGTGCCGATGATGACCTCGGCCTTGCCGTCGCCGGTGACGTCGAGGATCGAGACGGCCTCGCCGAAGTTGTCACCGGCGAAGGACTGCTCGCCGATCGGGTCGGCGGCCGGGGCGGGCGCGCCGGGGGAGGCGATGCCGTCCTGACTGATGATCCGCACCCCGGAGATGACCGGGCCGGTGGGCGAGCCCGGGATCAGCGCGACGGTGCCGGCCTTGTCCTGGCCGGAGACGGCGGCGTGCGGGTTGCCGACGGCGATCTCGGCCGCGCCGTCGCCGTTGACGTCGCCCACGGCCAGGTTCCGGCTGTGTTCGGTGGCGGGGTGCAGCCAGGACAGGCCGGTGGCGGAGAAGTTCGGGCGCGCGGACAGGCCGGAGGCCGATCCGTACCAGACCTGCAGCGCGCCGGTGCCGGGGGTGGCCATGACCACGTCGGGGCGCCCGTCGCCGTTGACGTCGCCCACGGCCACCTCCGAGTCGAGCTGCGGGCAGGCCGTGGCGGTCAGCGTGGGCGGGGTGCAGGTGGCCGGCGAGCCGAGCTCGGTGACGGTCAGCGGGGAGCGCTGTGGGTCCTCGATCAGCCACAGATAGCCCCGCTCTCCCGTGGCGGAGGAGAACCTGCTGCCGAGCAGCGCCGTCTCCAGTTTGCCGTCGCCGTCGACGTCCCCGTGGTCCTGGGAGCGGAAGGCCACCGTACTGCCGGGGATCTGGTTGATCGCATACTCCGCGGTGCGGTTGTACCACCCGCCGATCCCCACCGACCATCCGCTTCCCCGTACGCCGAGGAGGTCGACGCCTGCCTGGTCGTCGGCCTGTCCGACGATCAACCCGCCGGAGAGCCGCGTGCCGCCGATACGACGTTCGATCGTGGTGATCCCCGCCGGGGTCCAGGAGCGGGCCTCCACGTCGTGGGAGCCGGCGAAGACGAGGTCGGTCCGGCCGTCGGCGTCGACGTCGGAGGCGGCCAGTCCCAGGCCCCACCCGGTGCAGGGCCGGGGCGCGCCCGAGATGGTCCCGGTGGCGCAGCCGGGCTTCGGCCGGAACGTCTGGTGCCCGGTGAATCCGCCGGGCCCGCCGTACAGCACGCCGGCCAGGCCGGTGTGCTGGGTTCCCAGGTAGCCGGGGAAGGTGGGCACGCCGACGGCCAGGTCGTTGTAGCCGTCGCCGTTGACGTCGGTGTTCTTCACGACCGGGGCCGCCTGCGCGGGACCGGCAAGGCCGAGGGGGCCGGCCGGGACGGTCAGGGCCGCGGCCAGGGCGAGCACCGCCGCGGACCGGCCGGCACCGGCGGCCGCCCGGCGGAACGAAACAGAGTCTTTGATCACCTGCCCAGCGAACCCGGAACGTGTCCCAGGACTTCTGGGCCGGTGCCCCGGTCTGCCGGGAGGGATGTCACGGCGGACCGGGACCGGGCCCGGCGGCGGGTTCCGTTGTTCAAGGGCGTCGGCCGTTGCCATGGTCACGCGGATTTTCATGGTGAGGGGCGTCAGGTCATATGGCTGCATTTGGTAAACAAAAAACGGGTGTGCCCCGATAACCAGGGCACACCCGTGCGCGAAAAAGGTCAGAACCAGCCGCGCTTGTGGGCCATCGACTGCAGGCCCGCGCGCAGGGACTGCTCCACCTGGCCGGGGTGGTCGGTGTAACGGACGGTGAAACGGCTGTAGGTGTCGTGGCTGGAGCCGAAGCTGCCGCGCTTGTCGGCCTCCAGGATGACGTCCATCGCCTGCGGTCCGGCGATGAAGGTGAGCTCCAGCTCGTTGAAGTGGCGGTGGTACTCGCCGCCGGCGTAGTACTCGATCTCCTGGAAGAACGGCATGTGCGAGCCGTGCAGGGTGCCGCGCTCCAGGTCGGCCTTCTTGAAGCGGAAGCCCATGTTGTCGAGCGCGCCGAGCAGGTGGTCCTGGGCGGGCAGCGGGTTGACGAACAGCGGGTCGAGGTCGCCCTTGTCGAGCGCGCCGGCCAGGGCGAGCTCGGTGGAGACGCCGAGCTGCATGCCGCGCAGCGGGTAGCCGCCGATGGCGCTGATCGGGGTCTCCCAGGGGACCTGGATCTCGAAGGGGGCCGACTGGGGGGCGCCCGCGGCGAGGTGGAACGGTCCGGTGATCTGCTGGCGCAGGAAGCTGTAGGTCGTCTTGTACTCGTTGTCGCCGCTCTCGACCTCGACGACGGCGGTGAAGTCGATGAAGATGCCCTCCACCTTGTAGTCGGAGCCGCCGCCGCGGAAGTTCACCTGTCCCCGCAGCATCTCACCGGGACGTACTTGCGAGTTCTGCAGGACCGTGTCGACCTCGACACCGGCCCCGAACGCGGCCATCAGCTTGCGGAACACCATGGGGACTCCCAGGAGGTAGGGACTTTTCGAAAAGGACTGTCAGTGTGACTGAACGGAGGAGTTGGCCTGGCCGTTCCCGCCGGCGAGCTGGGGCAGGATCTGGGCCAGGAGCATGGTGGACAGGGCGGAGGTGTCGCCGGAGGCACCGGCGGTGCGGACGACGACGGGGCGCGGGGCGTTCTCGGCCAGCTTGGCGCCCACGTCGAGCCGTCGGCGGGCCAGCTCGTACTGGAGCACCGCGCGGTTGTCGCGGTAGGAGTCGGCCAGTCTGCGCAGCCCCTTCGCCTCGTTCTCGGCGGCGGTGAGCTCGGCCCGGCCCTTGGCCTCGATCTCCCAGCGCACCCGCTGCGCCTCGGTCTCGTGCTCCTCCAGCATGCGGGCGACGTCCTTACGCGCGGTGTTGGCGGCGGCTCTCACCTCGACGATACGCGCGTCGCGCGTCTTCTTGGCGCGTTCGATCTCCATCAGCAGCGTGTCGATGCGGCGCTTGCGGGTGAGCTCCCACTCGCGCTCGAAGGCCGACAGCTCCTTGGCGACCTTCTCGCGGGTGGCCAGGTGCTGCTGGTACTGGTCGGGCAGCTGCACGTCCGGGATGTTGGCGCCGGTGATGCGCACCCCGTACCGGCCGAGCTGGCGGGTCAGCAGCTCCTGCATGTCGCCCACGTCGGAGCCGCGCAGGTCGTAGGCGCGCTCGGTGTGGACCAGGCGGCTGCGCTGGCGGATGGCGTCCTGTACGGCGCTGCTGAGCACGAGGTCGAAGTTGCCGGCGCCGATGGTGCGGACGAAAGCCACCGGGTCGACGATGCGGAACTTCAGGAAGAACTCGATCGACTTGAGCGGGACGTTCTCCGCCGTCGGGCAGGCCGCGATCGGCGCCGAGTAGGGGATCTCGGTGGAGGTGTCGACCACCGCGTCCACCCGGTCCCACGGCAGCCACAGGTAGTGGCGGCCGGGGGCCAGGGTGCCGACGACGGCGCCCCACCGGCTGCGCACGCCGGTGGTGCCCTCCTCGATCTCGATGATCGCCCGGCGCCAGAGCCATACCAGCGCGGTGACGAGGAAGAACACGGCCCCGACCGCGGCCAGGAGTGAGAACACCCCCCCGGCGAACACCGCGGTGCCGGCCAGGTAGATCGCCAGGAGCAGCAGCGTCACCCAGGCGAAGCCCCGGCGGTCCTTGGGGATCACGACCGGGACGAGCTGTCCCGACTCGCCGCCGCGCAGCAGCTGGCGGATCTCCGACCACGTGGCCAGGGATTCCTTGATCTTCGAGAACTCTTTGCTCACTGCTCGCTCACCGTTCCTCGTCCGTCACACATGTCCGTCTCACGCCTCTTCTTCTCGCGCGGGGGGAGCCGGGGCCTCCCGCACCGGCGCGACCGGCGCGGCGGCGTCGGCGGGCGGGTTGAGCAGGGCGTCGATCTCGGCGGAACGCTCCTCGACACGGCTGCTGATTTCGATCACGCGTGCCCGGATCGCGGCCATGTCCGCCTCGGAGAACAGTTGCGTCTCGCGGCTGCCGACCAGCTGCCGGGCCAGGGCGAGCAGGTCGATGTCGGTGGTCTCGCCCACCTGCACCACACGGGGCAGGTGGGCGGCGACCGCCTCCAGCTTGTCGAGCAGGTCCTGCTGGAACCGGTAGTCGAGGATCTCCGGGGCCTCGGCGGCGCTCAGCGCCCGGATGTCCAGCGCCTGCGCCTCCAGCAGCGCCGCGTTGGCCTTGGCGGTCGACTCCGCCTCCACCAGCCGCTGGCTGGCCTGGGCCTTGGCCTGGTGGGACGCGCGCTCCAGCGCGGTGTCCATCCGGGCCTGGTAGCCGGCGATCTCGGCCTGGATGGCGGACAGCTGCTCCTGGAGACCGGCCAGCTCCTTGACCAGGTCACCCTCGTTCTGCTCCTTGCGGAGCTGGAGCTCGTACTCGTAGGTGTACGCCTCCTTGGCGACCCTGATCATTTCCGGGGCGGCCAGGTCCATCCGGTACTCCTGGCTGGACGGCTCGGCGTGGGTGATGTTGACGTCGGTGAGCCGGACGGCGGGCAGGAACTGCTGGTTGAGGCTGTCCAGCATGCCGATGGTGCTCTCGCCGACCAGGTCGTAGATCTCCTCGGCGCGCTGGGCGTAGATGAGGGAGCGGGTCACCTCGCTGATGGCGTTCTGCAGCTTGGCCTGGAAGCCGCCGACCGAGCCGAGCACGAAGATGAACTCGGCCGGGTCCTCGATCCGGAACTGCAGGAACAGGTCGACGCTGGCCTTGACGCCCTGCTGGGTGGGAGCCTCGCCGATGGGCGCGTTGAAGGGGTACTCGCGGGTGGTGTTGACGATGTAGCTGACCCGGTTCCACGGGTTGAACAGCGTCACCCGGCCGGGGTCGGCGATCTGCACGAGCTTGCCGAACTTGGTGATGAGGGCCTTGCAGCCCTCGGGCACCATGACCACGCTCCGGCGCCACCACAGGAACGCCGCGGCCAGCACGAGCACCACCCAGTAGTGGGGGCCGAACAGCGCGCGGGCGCCCTCGGGCAGGCCGGTGGCGACGAGCCCGGCCAGGCCGAGCACCGCCAGCACGATCAGCGGGAGGACCATCCGGGCGGTGGTGCCCTTGGGGATCACGACCGGGGAGATGACGTGGACCGGCTCGCCGCCCGAGCCGTTGGCGGTGAAGCTGCGGTTGACGATCTCCCCGGCCTCGGTGAGCGACGCGCTGCGCGCCTCGATGAGCGTCCCCGGGGAGGCCGCCTGGTCGCGGGCGGCGACGAAGTCGGAGGGGTTGAGCGCGAAGCCCTTCTCCCCGGAGGACTGACCGGTGATCTGACCGGCGTACTGCCCCACGGCCTGTCCGACGACCTGCCGCACGTCCGCACCCTGTCCTATCGCCTGGGCCGCAGCCATCGCGGTCTGCACGGCTTCTCTTGGCCGGGACATCAAACCTCCGGGATCGCTACACGTCGAAAGGCCGATATATCACGCGTGGTGAGCATTCGCACGCATGACAGTCAAACGGGTGCTACTTGCGGTTCGCTTGTTGTGCAGTTGAAACCCGGGCGGCCTTCCGGCGGAGGGCCGGGCGGTGTTCCGGGAAGGAATGTCGGTGGCGCCGCCTACAGTGGGTCAGGTGAGGCCGGTAACTGATTTGCAGCGCAAGGTGGCCCCCATCGAGGTCGTCACCGACATGATCCCCTCGGGTGACCAGCCCGCCGCGATCGCCGAGCTGGAGCGGCGTGTCAAGGCGGGGGAGAAGGACAACGTCCTGCTGGGCGCCACGGGCACGGGCAAGACCGCGACGGTCGCCTGGCTGATCGAGCGCCTCCAGCGGCCGACCCTGGTCATCCAGCCCAACAAGACGCTCGCCGCGCAGTTCGCCAACGAGCTGCGCGAGATGATGCCCAACAACGCGGTCGAGTATTTCGTCTCCTACTACGACTACTACCAGCCCGAGGCGTACGTCCCGCAGAGCGACACCTACATCGAGAAGGATTCCTCGATCAACGAGGAGGTCGAGCGGCTCCGCCACTCGGCGACCAACTCGCTGCTCACCCGCCGCGACACCGTCGTGGTGGCCTCGGTCTCGTGCATCTACGGCCTGGGCACCCCGCAGGAGTACGTCGACCGCATGGTCCGGCTCCACGTCGGCCAGGAGATCGAGCGCGACCGGCTGCTGCGCCGCCTCGTCGACATGCAGTACACCCGTAACGACATGGCCTTCACCCGGGGCACCTTCCGGGTCCGCGGCGACACCGTCGAGATCATCCCGAAGTACGAAGAGCTCGCCGTGCGGATCGAGATGTTCGGCGACGAGATCGAGAGGCTCTCGACCATGCACCCGCTGACCGGCGAGGTGATCACGGACGACGAGGAGCTCTACATCTTCCCCGCCTCCCACTACGTGGCGGGCCCCGAGCGCATGGAGAACGCCATCCGGGGCATCGAGACCGAGCTGGCCGAGACCCTGGAGAAGCTGGAGCGGCAGGGCAAGCTGCTCGAAGCCCAGCGGCTGCGCATGCGCACCACCTACGACCTGGAGATGCTGCGCCAGATCGGCACCTGCTCCGGCGTCGAGAACTACTCCCGTCACATGGACGGGCGTCCCGCCGGCAGCGCGCCCAACACCCTGCTCGACTACTTCCCCGAGGATTTCCTGCTGGTCCTGGACGAGTCCCACCAAACCGTCCCGCAGATCGGCGCGATGTACGAGGGCGACGCCTCCCGCAAGCGCACGCTCGTCGACCACGGCTTCCGCCTGCCCTCCGCGATGGACAACCGCCCGCTGAAGTGGGAGGAGTTCCTGGAGCGCATCGGCCAGACCGTCTACCTCTCGGCCACCCCGGGCCCCTACGAGCTGGGCCGCACCGGGGGCGAGGTGGTCGAGCAGGTCATCCGGCCGACCGGCCTGGTCGACCCCGAGGTGGTCGTCAAGCCGACGAAGTCGCAGATCGACGACCTGGTCCACGAGATCCGCATCCGCGCGGAGAAGGACGAGCGCGTCCTGGTCACCACGCTGACCAAGAAGATGGCCGAAGACCTCACCGACTACCTGCTGGAGCTCGGCATCCGGGTGCGCTACCTGCACAGCGAGGTCGACACCCTGCGCCGCATCGAACTCCTGCGCGAGCTGCGGATGGGCGAGTTCGACGTGCTGGTCGGCATCAACCTGCTGCGCGAGGGCCTCGACCTGCCCGAGGTGTCGCTGGTGGCCATCCTCGACGCCGACAAGGAGGGCTTCCTCCGGTCGGAGACCTCCCTGATCCAGACCATCGGCCGCGCGGCCCGCAACGTCTCCGGCCAGGTGCACATGTACGCCGACCGGATCACCCCCTCGATGGAGCGGGCGATCGACGAGACCAACCGCCGCCGGGCCAAGCAGATCGCCTACAACGAGGCCAACGGCATCGATCCGCAGCCGCTCCGCAAGAAGATCGCCGACATCCTCGACTCGCTCACCCGGGAGGACGCCGACACCGCCCAGCTCTTCGGCGGCGGCGGCCGTCAGCAGTCGCGCGGCAAGGCCCCGGTCCCCGGCTTCGCGGTCAAGCAGGTGGGCCAGCACGCCAAGGCGATCGCGGGGGAGATGCCCCGGGCCCAGCTGGAGGCGCTGGTCGAGTCGCTCACCGAGCAGATGCACCAGGCCGCCGCCGACCTCCAGTTCGAGGTCGCCGCCCGGCTCCGCGACGAGATCAAGGAGCTCAAGCGGGAGGTCCGCGACATGCGCGAGGCCGGCGTCTCCTGACCCGCCGCCTCCCGGACTCCCCGGCGCCCCGCGCCGGTGGGCAGGCGGGAAGCGGGCGAGCGCGGGCAGGTGGGAGGCGGGCGAACGCGGGGAGGTCAACCGCGGCGGGCAGGCGGGAGGCGGGCGAACGCGGGCAGGCGAAACGCGGCGGGCAGGCGGGAGAGCGCGGGAAGACCCCGGGGAGGTGGGGGCACCGGAGAAGCAGGCGGGGCACACCCGGAAAACGGCTCGCCCGGCGCCGGGCCGGGCGGATACGGTCGCGGCATGCGACGGTGCGCCGCCTGCGGCTGCTGGGAGTACGGCGGGGCGCCGGAGTGCGCCCGGTGCGCGGAACTGGTCGACCGGATCGTCGAGGACGGCTGGCGGGGGTTCCTGCGCGAGCGGTTCGGCACGGACGCGTTGCCCGCGCAGGAGGAGACCGCGATCGCCGAGATGGTCGCCGACGAGCCCGACCGGCACGACTGGCGGGTCGTCGACGGCGCCCTCGACCGGCTGGCCTGCGGCGCCTGCGGGGCACCGCTCGGCCGGGGCCCCCGGGGCTGTCCGCCTTGCGACCTCGCCGACGGGTTCCGCTACTCGGCCGTCGAGACCGACCGCCCGGGGGTGCCGCCCGGCAACGAGCACGCGATCAGGGTCGGTGTCTCGGTGCTCCGCGCCGGGCACCGGCAGTCGCCACAGGCGCTGCTGGGATGGCGTCTCGGCCTGCCCAACCTGCTCGACGGCCTCCTGCCCACCACCGCCCAGGCACAGGCCCTGCGCGCCCGCATCAACGCCGGCGCCACCTACGCCGACCTCGCCGACCTCTGGTCCGACCTCGCCGCCGGCTCCGGATCGGGCCTCACGAACCGATGAACCTGCCGAGGTCGAGATCGATGTCGACCTCGAAGCCGATGCCCGTCTTCAACCGTCCACGGTGGATGCCCGTCGGGACGTAGGCCCTGACCGCGGGTTCCAGCTCGAAGGTGTAGACGACGGGGTTGCCGTTCTCCTGCTCCACGCGCCAGAGGTATCTGATCCCCGCGTCGGAGTATTTGATGGGTTTGGTGCTTCGGTCGCGCTCGACCGACTCCGGAGAGGTCACCTCGACCACGAGGTGGACGTCCTCAGGACTGAACGAGGTCGTCTTCAGATTCGTCAGTGCCGATCTCGCCACCACCATGATGTCGGGCTGGGGGCGTTGCCGAATTCCCAGGGTCACGGTCATCTCACGAACGACGATGAGATCGTCGGGCGGCGTGAGCGCTTGCTCGAAGAGCCTGAGCATGAGCATGTGGAGGGCGGTCTGCGGAGACATCAGGATGAGTGACCCGTCGATCAGCTCGACGTGCCGGGGCGCGTCGGGGGGAAGATGATCGAGCATGTCGGCGGTCCATCCGCCTGCCGGCCCCGGGTAGAACCACTCGGGGAAGGCGGCTGTCATCGGAGGACCTCCTTCGGTGACACTCCGAAATCTCACTCGATGGATCCATCCTGCCACTTTCCGTAGTCGGCCCGCAGGTGATGGGATCCGCGGGCCTGCCGCGCCCTCCCGCGGGTCAGCGGGGGTCGTCGGGATGGGCGCGGTTGATCATCGTGCGGTTGTAGAGCTCGTCGATCTGGTCGAGCGGGTCGGGGGTCCGGCGGCGGGCCTCGATCTCCAGGTCGGTGCGGCTCTGGATCTCGTCGATACCTCCGCCCGAGTGCGCCATCTGGTCGTTCAGCAGGTCGGCCCGGATCCGGGCGCAGGACGTGGTCAGCTTGGCGTGGTGCTCGCGCAGGCGGCTGAGGGCGGTGTGGTCGACGTAGGCCGACACGCGCCGCTCCTGGGCGTAGCGGGCGAGCTGGGCGTCCAACTGCTCGGCGTGCATCGAGATCTCGGCGACGAGCTGGGGGAGGTCGCCCAGACCCCACCCGTCGTGCAGCGCGCCGTCCACGGCCTGACGGGTCAGGGAGACCTCGCGGCGCAGGTCCAGGCGCATCCGTTCGGTCTCCGCGGCGTCGCCGGTGCCCATCGCCGCCACGTTGGAGGCGATGCGGCCGGAGACCTTCCTGGCCTTCTTCGCGGCCTTCTTACCGACCTTGACCAGCAGGTAGAGCCCGACCGCTCCCAGGAGAAGGAAGAACAGCAGGATCACCAGCAGGACGATGAGCAGATCGCCGATCGGAGCCACCTCCCGGCACAGGCTGGATGGAGTGTTTCGAGCATATCCCGCGTCCCCAGGTACTCGCGGGCGTCGAGCGATCCGGGGTCGGTCACCGGGGAACCCGGCCGCGGCTCGCGGGAGCCGCTGAGGCACGGCCGGGCCGTGACGCCCGGGGGTCGCGCCGGGCGGCCTCCGGTCGTGATGACCCTGAGATGCGAGGGACTTCTCCGGCCACGGCCTCCGGGAGCGGGGCGGGCACGGCCGGAAGGATCATCGCGGCCCCGGCCGGGTGGGCCGTCGCAGGCCCGGCCGGTCGGAAGGGGCGCGGCAGGCCCGGTCCGGCCACGGGTTCCGAGATCATGACGGGCTCGGTCCGGCCAGGCGCCGCCGGCGCATCCGGCGGGTCGCCCGCCAGGCGAACAGCGCCAGTCCCGCCACCACCACGACGACCAGGACCGGCAGGAAGATCGCCACCAGGCTGATGCCGAGCGATCCCGCGTCCTCCACCGTGCTGACCACGGGTGCGCCCACCCCGGCCGTGGTGGCGTTCACCACCGGTCTGGCGGCCGACTTCATCAGGTGCACGGCCAGCGCGATCCCGATGCCCAGCACCCAGCCGACCCAGGGGTGGTCGCTCATCCACGCCGAGCCGTCGAGCCGGGCCGCGGCCTCGGTGGCGCTGAAGACCACCCCGCCGGACGCCGGGCGGACGACGGTCTGGATCATGTCGTTGACGCTGTCGACCACCGGGACCTTGTCGAGCACGAACTCGGCCAGGAGAAGCACGCCGATGATCCCCAGAACCCACCCGTCGGCGAGCCAGGCGAACTCCTGCGGCAGCCGCACCTGATCGGTGAGGTTGGCGAGCAGGCCGACCACGAGCAGCGGGATGTAGGCGTTGAGCCCCGCCGCGGTGGAGAGCCCCAGCCCTGTCAGTGCCGCGAGCATCGCACCTCCGTTGTGTTCCCTCCTCCTCAACGATCCGGGGCCCGTCATCGATCCCGGGCTTGCCACCGGGTTCGGGTCCGCCACTGGGTTCGGGTTTGCCACCGGGTTCGGGTTTGCCGCCGGGTCTCGGGCCCGCTGCCGGTTCGGGGCTCGCCGCTGGTCTCGGGCTCTCGGCCCCGGTCGGCTCAGGTGGTGCCGACCGGCTCGCTGGGCTCGGCGGGCCCGGCTCCGGCGCCGTTCACACCGGTGCCGCCCAGGTGGGGCGGGAGCCACCCCTCACCGGGTACGTAGCGGCGCACCACCTTGGCCGGGATGCCTGCGATCACGCTGTGGTCGGGGAACGTCCCGCGCACCACCGCCCCGCCCGCGACCACGCACTGCCTGCCGATCCGGGTGCCCGGGAGGATGATCGCGCCGGTCCCCAGCCACGACCCCGAGCCGATCACCACGGGGTTGTTGCGCGGCCACTGGCGGCCGATCGGCGTCTCCGGGTCGTCGTAGACGTGGTTCTGGTCGGTGATGTAGACGTACGGGCCGGTGAAGACGTCGTCGCCGATGTCGATCGACTGGTGGCCCACGATGTGGCTGCCCCGGCCGATCGAGCAGCTCCTGCCGATCCGTACGATCGAGTCCGGGCCCAGGTCGACCCCCGGGCCCATGCCGGCGGAGATGGAGACCCGCTCGCCGACGAGGGTGTGGTCGCCGATCTCGATCCAGGCCTCGCCGAAGACGGCCCCGATCGGGAACGACAGGCAGGCGCCCTCGCCGAGGCGCCGGAAGCGGTATCCGGCGGGGCTGGCGGGGCTGACGGTGCCGGCCGCGCGGACCGCCTCCCAGACACGGTGCACGAGAGCGCCCGCAGCACGCCGTACCACACCACGAAGTGACATAGCGGCCAAGTTACCGCTAGGTCAGGTTTCGCCTGCACGCGGGGCCGGGATGTTCGGGCACTTCGCCGGTACCGTTTGATATTCTGAGAGCCCGTGGACCTTCAGGCCATTCATCAGAGTGCGCCGACTGATCTGTAACGACCACGGGAGCCCCTCTTGCGCAGCGCCGCACACACCAAACATCTGTTCGTCACCGGCGGCGTCGCCTCCAGTCTTGGCAAGGGGCTGACGGCGTCGAGCCTCGGGCGCCTTCTCAAGCTGCGTGGCCTGCGCGTCACCATGCAGAAGCTCGACCCGTACCTCAACGTCGACCCGGGCACCATGAACCCGTTCCAGCACGGTGAGGTCTTCGTCACAGACGACGGCGCCGAGACCGACCTCGACGTCGGCCACTACGAGCGCTTCCTCGACACCGAGCTGCACGGGTCCGCCAACGTCACCACCGGCCAGGTGTACTCCAACGTCATCGCCAAGGAGCGCCGCGGCGAGTACCTCGGTGACACGGTGCAGGTCATCCCGCACATCACCAACGAGATCAAGGACCGGATCCGGTCCATGGCCGGTCCCGACGTCGACGTGGTCATCACCGAGGTCGGCGGCACGGTCGGCGACATCGAGTCGCTGCCCTTCCTGGAGGCCGTCCGCCAGGTCCGTCACGAGGTCGGCCGCGACAACGTCTTCTTCCTCCACGTCTCCCTGCTGCCGTACATCGGGCCGAGCGGGGAGCTGAAGACCAAGCCGACCCAGCACTCGGTCGCCGCGCTGCGCAGCATCGGCATCCAGCCCGACGCGATCGTCCTGCGTTCCGACCGGCCGGTCGGCACCTCGATCAAGCGCAAGATCAGCCTCATGTGCGACGTCGACGAGGACGCGGTGGTCTCCGCCGTCGACGCGGCGAGCATCTACGACATCCCCAAGGTCCTGCACTCCGAGGGCCTCGACGCGTACGTGGTGCGCCGCCTCGGCCTGCCCTTCCGCGACGTGGTCTGGAAGGAGTGGGAGCAGCTCCTGCGCCGGGTGCACCACCCGGCCAAGGAGGTCACCATCGCGCTCGTCGGCAAGTACATCGACCTGCCCGACGCCTACCTCTCGGTCACCGAGGCGCTGCGCGCCGGTGGCTTCGCCAACGACGCCCGGGTCAACATCCGCTGGGTCAAGAGCGACGACTGCGAGACCCAGGAGGGCGCGGCCCGCGAGCTCGACGGCGTGGACGGCGTGCTCATCCCCGGCGGCTTCGGCGTGCGCGGCATCGAGGGCAAGGTCGGCGCGGTCCGGCACGCGCGGGAGAACAAGGTCCCGCTGCTCGGCATCTGCCTGGGCATGCAGTGCATGGTCATCGAGGCCGCCCGCAACCTGGCGGGCGTCGAGGGCGCCGACAGCACCGAGTTCGACCCGGGCGCCGCCCACCCGGTCATCTCCACCATGGCCGACCAGGAGGACGTCGTCTCCGGCGAGCGTGACATGGGCGGCACCATGCGCCTGGGGCTGTACCCCGCCAAGCTCGCCGAGGGCTCCCTGGCCCGCCAGCTGTACGGCATGGCCAAGGTCGACGAGCGCCACCGCCACCGCTACGAGGTCAACAACTCCTACCGCGACCGGCTGGAGAAGGTCGGGCTGGTCTTCTCGGGCCTGTCGCCCGACGGCCGCCTGGTGGAGTACGCTGAGCTGCCCACCGACGTCCACCCCTTCTTCATCGGCACGCAGGCGCACCCGGAGTTCCGCTCCCGGCCGACCCGCTCGCACCCGCTGTTCAAGGGTCTGATCGGCGCGGCCCTCGCCTACGCGGACGTGCGCGGCGCCGTCGTCAAGGCCGGGCGGGGCAAGTGAACGCGTCCGGCACCCGGGCCGAGGGACGCGGGGACATCCTGGAGATCCGCGACGTCCCCGAGGAGTGGAAGACCGTCTCCTCCGCCGAGCACTTCCGCGGGCGCGTCATCACGGCGGTGACCGACGCCGTCGTGATGCGGGACGGGGAGGTCGTCAACCGCGACTACGTCCGCCACCCCGGGTCGGTGGCCGTGGTCGCGCTCGACGACCGGGGGCGGGTCCTGATGATCCGCCAGTACCGCCACCCCGTCCGGCGCCTGCTGTGGGAGCTGCCCGCAGGCCTGCGCGACGTCGAGGACGAGCCCCTGCACGTCGGCGCGGCCCGCGAGCTGGCCGAGGAGGCGGGCTACCGGGCGGCCACCTGGCACACCCTGGTCGACGCCTTCACCTCGCCCGGGATGACCGACGAGCGGACCCGCATCTTCCTCGCCAGGGACCTCGAACCCATCCCCGAGGGGGAGCTCGACTTCGTCCACCGGCACGAGGAGGCCGACATGCCGGTGGCCTGGATTCCCCTGTCCGAAGCGGTTCGGCGTGCCATGGCGGGAATGATCCACAATTCCCAGGCGGTGGCCGGTATTCTCGCCGCATACGCCGCTTCGGCGGATGGATTCGCCTCGCTGCGGCCCGCCGACGCACCGGAGGCATGACAGGAGGAGACCCTGAGCGAGACGGAGGCCGTCCTCTCCAGCTACCTCGCCCATCTGGCGGTGGAGCGTGGTCTGGCGGCCAACACCCTGGCCTCCTATCGCCGTGATCTCATCCGGTACGTGGAGCATCTGAAGCGCCGTGGCCGCGTCGCCTTCGGCGAGGTGGCCCAGGACGACGTCACGGCGTTCCTGGCCGCGCTCAGGGAGGGCGACGAGGAGCACCAGGCCCTCGTCGCCAGCTCGGCGGCGCGCGCCGTCTCCGCCGTGCGCGGCCTGCACCGCTTCGCGCTGAGCCGGGGCGTCTGCCGGCACGATCCGGCCCATGACGTGCGGCCGCCGCGCCAGCTCCGGCGGCCGCCCCGGGCGATCAGCGTCGACGAGGTGGAGCGCCTGATCGCCGCCTGCGGGCCCGACGGAGCGCCGCTGACGCTGCGCAACCGCGCACTCCTGGAACTGCTGTACGGCACCGGTGCGCGCATCTCCGAAGCCGTGGGGCTCGCCGTCGACGACGTCGACCTGGCGGCCGGGGCCCAGCGGGTGCGGCTGCGCGGCAAGGGCGGTCGCGCCCGGCTGGTGCCCCTGGGGCGCTTCGCCAGGGAGGCCCTCGGCGCCTATCTATCCTGTGCCCGCCCGCGCATCGTCGCACAGGGGCGCGGCGGCTCGGGGCTCTTCCTGAACGCCCGGGGCGGGCGGCTGACCCGCCAGGGCGCCTGGGAGGTCCTCCAGGCCGCCGCCGAGCGCGGCGGGCTCGAGGGCGTCTCGCCTCACATGTTGCGACATTCGTTCGCAACGCACCTCCTTGACGGGGGTGCGGACGTTAGGGTTGTCCAGGAACTGCTCGGCCACGCCTCGGTGACCACCACCCAGGTGTACACCCAGGTCACGGTCGACAAGCTCCGCGAGGCCCATGCCGCCGCGCACCCGCGCACGCGGCATTGACCTTACTTGTGTCCGGGCGTGCCGCCTTGCCGCATACGTGTTGACGCCATAGTGTCCGTCCGGACGGTCCGGTTCGAGGCCGTCAGGGAGGTTCGACTGGTGACTGTGACCACCGACGGTTCTATCCGGGGAACGACCCCCGCAAACCCCGAGAATCCCTGGGGTGACACCAAGACCGCCGGGGCCCCTCACAGCGGGGGTGTCCTCGGCCCGACCGGGCGGCCCCGTCCGGTCTTCCCCGACCCGCCCCCCCGGACGGTGCACGGTCCGGCGCGAGTCGTCGCCATGGTCAACCAGAAGGGCGGCGTCGGCAAGACGACCACCACCATCAACCTCGGCGCCGCGCTGGCGGAGGCCGGGCTGAAGGTCCTGCTGGTCGACTTCGACCCGCAGGGCGCGCTCTCCGTCGGCCTCGGGATCAACCCCCTCCAGCTCGACCTGACGGTCTACAACCTCCTCATGGAGCGGCAGATCACCGCCAGGGACGTGCTGCTGGAGACCGGCGTCGAGAACATGGACCTGCTGCCCAGCAACATCGACCTGTCGGCGGCCGAGGTCCAGCTCGTCACGGAGGTCGCCCGCGAGCAGGTGCTCGGCCGGGTGATCAAGCCCCTCCTGCCCGAGTACGACGTGTGCCTGATCGACTGCCAGCCTTCCCTGGGCCTGCTCACGATCAACGCGCTGGCCTGCGCGCACGGCGTCATGGTCCCTCTGGAGTGCGAGTTCTTCGCGCTGCGCGGTGTCGCGCTGCTCATGGACACGATCATCAAGGTCCAGGAGCGCATCAACGACGAACTGGTCATCGAGGGCCTGCTCGCCACGATGTACGACGCGCGCACCCTGCACGGCCGCGAGGTGCTGGCCCGGGTGGTGGAGGCGTTCGGCGACAAGGTCTTCCACACGGTGATCAACCGGACGGTCCGCTTCCCCGACGCGACGGTGGCCGGTGAGCCGATCACCAGCTTCGACTCCTCGTCGCTCGGCGCCAGCGCCTACCGTGAGCTCGCCCGCGAGGTTCTCGCCAGGTGGGCCGCGCTGGAGCGGTGACCCGGCTCCCGGGCCCCGCCGGTGCGGGACAATGGAAGGATGACCGAGACCGAGCAGCCGCAGACCTCCGATGACACCTTCAAGGTGCATCTGGAGGTCTTCGAGGGGCCCTTCGACCTGCTGCTCGGCCTGATCTCCAAGCACAAGCTCGACATCACCGAGGTCTCCCTCAGCCAGGTCACCGACGAGTTCATCGCCTACATCCGGGCCAGAGGCCCGGAGTGGGACCTGGACCAGACGAGCCACTTCCTGCTCGTCGCGGCCACCCTGCTCGACCTGAAGGCCGCCCGGCTGCTGCCATCCGGCGAGGTCGACGACGAGGAGGACCTGGCCCTGCTCGAGGCACGTGACCTGCTGTTCGCGCGCCTGTTGCAGTACCGGGCCTACAAGGAGGTCGTGAAGGTCTTCTCCGCGCGGATGGCCGAGGAGGCTCTGCGTTTCCCCCGGTCGGTGCCGATGGAGGCCCCGTTCGCCAACCTGCTGCCCGAGCTCGTCCTGGGCATCGGCCCCGAGCGCCTGGCGGAGATCGCCCGGCGGGCCTTCACCCCCAAGGCGCCGCCGTCGGTCTCGGTGGCCCACATCTACCAACCGCTCGCCAATGTCCGCGAGCAGGCGGCTATCCTTGTCGAGCGGCTGCGGCGGGTGCGCCGGGCGACCTTCCGGGCACTGACCTCCGACTGCGCGGGCACCTTCGAGGTCGTCGCGCGTTTCCTGGCCGTCCTGGAGCTCTACCGCGAGGCGGCCGTCACCTTCGAGCAGGTGGAGCCCCTCGGGGAGCTGCACGTGACCTGGACCGGCAGCGACGACGGTGACGTCACCGTCGTCGACGACTACGACGAGAGCCCGAAGAGGAAAGAGCCCGCCGATGACTGACGCGGCACCCGAGCCGGACCTGCGCGCCGGGCTGGAGGCCATCCTCATGGTGGTCGACGAGCCGGTCGCCGAGGTGACCCTCGCGCAGGTGCTGGAGCGGCCCACCCAGGAGGTGGCCGGGGCGCTGCGGGAGCTCTCGGCGGAATACATCGCCGCCGGCCGGGGTTTCGACCTGAGAGAGGTCGCCGGCGGCTGGCGGTTCTACACGCGGCCCGAGTGCGCGCCTCTCGTGGAGCGGTTCGTCCGCGACGGCCAGCAGGCGCGGCTCACCCAGGCAGCGCTGGAGACGCTGGCCGTGGTCGCCTACCGGCAGCCGGTCAGCCGGGCCCGGGTCGCGGCCATCCGCGGCGTCAACAGCGACGGCGTCATGCGCACGCTGATGACCAGAGGGCTGGTCGAGGAGGCCGGCACCGAGCCGGAGAGCCAGGCCGTGCTCTACCGGACGACCCCGTATTTTCTCGAGCGGATGGGCCTGCGGGATCTCGACGAGCTTCCCGAGCTGGCACCGTTTCTGCCCGACGACATGGATTCCTTAGAGGAGCGAAAGCAGTGAACAGCAGGCGCAGCACCCCGTCCGGTGATGGACGCGGTCGAGGCCGTGGCGGAGCCCCGCGCGGCGGCAACTCCCGAGGAAGCGGTGGCTTCCGGGGAGGTTCGCAGTCCGGCGGCTCCCGGGGCGGGTTCCGCTCCGACACGCCGCGCCGTGACGACCGCGGTGGCTTCCGCGCCGACCGTGACGGTTCCCGTGACGACCGCGGTGGCTTCCGCGCCGACCGCGACGGCTCACGCAGCCGGTACGACCGGCCCGCGGGCGGCCCCCGCGGCGCCCTCCGGTCCCCCTCCGAGCGTCGTGACGACCGGGGTGGTTTCCGTGACGACCGGGGTGGCTTCCGCGCCGACCGCGACGACGCCCGGTCCCGTCAGGGCGAGCGTGACGGCTTCCGGTCCCGTCAGGGCGAGCGTGACGACGCCCGGTCCGGCTTCTCCGGCCGTGGTGGTCGCGACCGCTCCGGCGGCGACTTCCCGCGCCGGGACGAGCGGGACGGTTTCCGCGCGGAGCGCGGCGGTTCGCGCAGCCGGTACGGCCGCGCGGAGGGCGGTTCCCGCCCCGGCGCGCCGCGTCGTGACGACCGGGGTGGCTTCCGCGCCGACCGCGACGACGCCCGGTCCCGTCAGGGCGAGCGTGACGGCTTCCGGTCCCGTCAGGGCGAGCGTGACGACGCCCGGTCCGGCTTCTCCGGCCGTGGTGGCCGCGACCGCTCCGGCGGCGACTTCCCGCGCCGGGACGAGCGCGAAGGGACCCGTGCGGAGCACGGGCGAGGCCCGTCGGCCGCTGGAGGCTCCCGCGGCCGGTACGGGAGGACCGGGCGCCGCGACGAGGTCCGGACGATCGGCGGCGGCCGTGCCGACGCGTACGGTGAGCGCCGGGGGGATGTGAGCCGCGCGGGCGCCGCCAAGGCCGAGCGGCGGCCCGGCACGATCGAGAACGACCGGTTCAAGACCGCCCGCCAGCCCCGCCGCGACCCCGACTTCTACGACAGCGACTACACCGACGAGCGCGACACCACCGAGGTGCCCGACGGCGTCCGCCTGCAGAAGGTTCTCGCCCAGGCGGGCGTGGCCAGCCGGCGCGCCTGCGAGGAGATGATCGGTGAGGGCCGCGTGACGGTCGACGGCCAGGTGGTCCGCCGCTTCGGCGCCCGGGTCGACCCGGCCCGGCAGGTCATCCACGTCGATGGCAAGCGCCTGCCGACCATGCCCGACCTGGTCTACCTCGCCATCAACAAGCCGATCGGCGTCGTCAGCACCATGTCCGACCCGGAGGGCCGCCCCTCGCTGGCCGACTACGTGGCCGACCGCCCCGAGCGGCTGTTCCACGTCGGCCGCCTCGACACCGAGACCGAGGGCCTCATCCTGCTCACCAACGACGGCGAGCTGGCCAACCGGCTCACCCACCCGAGCTACGGTGTGCAGAAGAAGTACTGGGCGAAGGTCCCCGGCAAGATCGAGCGTGATCTGGCCCGCCGCCTGAAGAAGGGCGTCGAGCTGGAGGACGGCATCGCCAGGGTCGACTCGTTCACCGTCGTCCAGGAGCACGGCCAGCAGGCTCTGGTGGAGGTCGTGCTGCACGAGGGCCGCAAGCACATCGTCCGCCGCATGCTGGAGGAGGTCGGGCACCCGGTCATCGACCTGGCCCGCATCGAGTTCGGCCCGGTCAAGCTCGGCCGTCTCAAGCCGGGCACCGTCCGTGCGCTGACCGTGAAGGAAGTCGGCGACCTCTACGCCGCCGTGGGCCTGTAACCTTCCCTGATACGCACGTTCAGGACACGCCGGGCCGTCTTCGCGTACGGTCCGGCGTGCGGCGATACGGAGGAACGAGGATGGTGCGGGCGATCCGCGGAGCGATCCAGGTCGAGGCGAACGACCGGGACGCGATCCTGTCCGGGGTCACCGAACTGGTCACCGAGGTGATGGGGCGCAACAGGCTGACCACGGACGAGGTGATCAGCGTGATCTTCACCGCGACACCCGACCTCACCGCGGAGTTCCCCGCGCTGGCCGCCCGCAAGCTCGGCTTCCACGACGTTCCGCTCATCTGCGCGTCCGAGATCGACGTCCCGGGCGCGCTCCCGCGTGTGGTGCGGCTGATGGCCCACGTCGACACCGACCGGCCGCGCCATGAGATCCAGCACGTCTACCTGCGCGGCGCGGTCGCACTGCGGGTGGACATCGCCCAATGATTCCGTCATGCGGTCACACGATCCGGGGAGCACTCGTGAGCGAGCGATCCAGTGGGCGCGGCGGCGCCACGCGAACGCCGCCGGCGAAGGAGACAACGTGAGCCTCATCGAGAGCGTCCTCGTCGTCGGCACGGGCCTCATCGGCACCTCGGTGGCCCTGGCCCTGCGTGATCAGGACGTCGCCGTCCACCTGACCGACCGCGACGCGGGCGCGGTGCGGCTCGCCCGCGAGCTGGGCGCCGGCGTCGAGTGGGCCGAGGGCGTGACCGTGGACATGGCGATCGTCGCGGTCCCCCCGCACATGGTCGCCGATCAGCTCGCCGCCCTTCAGAAGGCCGGCGTGGCCCGTTTCTACACCGACGTGGCCAGCGTCAAGGCGCTCCCGCTCCGGCAGGCCGCGAGCCTCGGTTGCGACCTGACGACCTACGTCGCCGGGCACCCGCTCGCCGGTCGGGAGCGTTCGGGGCCCGCCGCGGCGCGCGCCGACCTGTTCCTCGGGCGCCCATGGGCGGTGTGCCCGACGCGGGAGACCTCCCCCGAGGCCGTGGAGGCCCTGCACGGTCTCATCAAGCTCTGCGGCGGTGAGGCCGTGACCGTGGACGCGGCCGAGCACGACAGGGCCGTGGCGGTCGTCTCGCACGCCCCCCACGTGGCCGCCGCGGCGGTGGCCGCCCGTCTCGCCGACGCGCCCGGTGTCGCGCTCAGCCTGGCCGGGCAGGGGGTCCGCGACGTCACCCGCATCGCCGCGGGTGACCCCGCCCTGTGGACCGGCATCCTGTCCGGCAACGCGCTGCCGGTGGCCGAGGTGCTGGAGGCGGTGGCGGCCGACCTGGCCGCCGCGGCGGCCTCGCTGCGCACCGCGGCCGGCGCCGACCCGGACGCCGTGGCCCAGGTCACCGCGCTGCTGCACCGCGGCGTCACGGGCACGGGCCGGATCCCCGGCAAGCACGGCGGTCCCGCCCGCACCTACGCGACCGTCCAGGTCATCATCGGCGACCGCCCCGGAGAGCTGGCCCGGCTCTTCCAGGTGGCCGACGAGGTGGGCGTCAACATCGAGGACGTCCGGCTGGAGCACGCCCCCGGTCTGCCGCTGGGCGCCGCCGACCTGTCGGTGCAGCCGGAGGCGGTGGAGACGCTCTCCGAGGCCCTGCGGACGCGCGGCTGGCATCTGCCCTGACGGGCCGGGTGTCCGCCGTACCGGTGCGGGCGCCGGCCGTGCGCGCCGGGCGGTCGGGGCCGGGCGGCCGTACGGCGGTGCGGGGCGGGCAGGGCGTTCCCGGGGATCCCCGTGGCCGCTCGATGCGCGGTTCCCCGCCCGGCCCCGGTAGCCTCGTACGGACAATTGAAACGGGCTGCAAGGGAGAGGCGTCGTGACCGGACTGGTCGTCGCCATGGACGGTCCCTCGGGATCGGGCAAGTCGAGCGCGTCGCGCGGGGTCGCACGGGCGCTGGGGCTGCGCTACCTCGACACCGGGGCGATGTACAGGGCGGTCACCTGGTGGATGCTCCAGCGGGGCGTCGATCTCGCCGATCCCGAGGCGATCGCCGCTCGGGCGCTCCAGCCGGTCCTCACCATGGGCACCGACCCGGACGCCCCGGCGGTGGCGGTCGACGGCGTCGACGTCGCCGGGCCCATCCGCACCGCCGAGGTCACCGCGGCCGTCTCGGCGGTCAGCGCGGTCCCGGAGGTGCGTCGCCGGCTGGTGGCCGAGCAGCGTGAGATCATCGGTGCCGGAGACATCGTCGTCGAGGGCCGGGACATCGGCACGGTGGTGGCGCCCGACGCCCCGGTCAAGATCTTCCTGACCGCGAGCGCGGACGCCAGGGCGCTCCGCCGCACCGCGGAACTCACCGGCACCACGGTGGAGGCGCAGCGGGCCGCGATGGCCCGCCGCGACACCCTCGACTCGACACGGAAGACCGACCCGCTCGCCAAGGCGGCCGACGCCGTCGAGCTTGACTCCACGGCGTTGAACCTCGAAGAGGTCATCGCCGAGATACTGCGCGTCATTAAGGAAAAAGAGTGACCGGGGAATACGACGACGACAGCGGCTGGATCGACGCGGAGCTCGCCGATCTGGGTACCGACGACAGCTCCCGGCAGGCCGGTCCCGACACCGGCCCGCAACCGGTCGTGGCCGTGGTGGGCCGCCCCAACGTGGGCAAGTCCACCCTGGTCAACCGGATCATCGGCCGTCGCGAGGCGGTCGTGGAGGACGTGCCGGGCGTGACCCGTGACCGGGTCACCTACGACGCCACCTGGCGCGGGCGCCGATTCACGGTGGTCGACACCGGCGGCTGGGATCCCGACGCGACCGGCATGGCGCTGCGGATCGCCGAGCAGGCGCAGGTCGCGGCCGAGCTGGCCGACGTGATCCTGTTCGTGGTCGACGCCACGGTGGGCGTGACCGACGCCGACGAGATCGTCGGCCACGTGCTGCGCGGGTCCGGCAAGCCGGTCATCCTCGCCGCCAACAAGGTCGACAACCAGCAGATGGAGATGGAGGCCGCGGCGCTGTGGTCCCTGGGCCTGGGGGAGCCGCACCCCGTCTCCGCGCTGCACGGCCGTGCCAGCGGCGACCTGCTGGACGTGATCCTCGACAAGCTGCCCGAGACGCCCGCGCAGCGGTTCGGCGCCGAGCGCGGCCCGCGCAGGATCGCCCTCGTCGGCAAGCCGAACGTGGGCAAGTCCTCGCTGCTGAACAAGCTCCTGGGAGAGGAGCGCGTCCTCGTCGACCCGATGGCGGGCACCACCCGCGACCCGGTCGACGAACTGGTCGAGCTGGGCGGCAGGACCTGGCGCTTCGTCGACACCGCGGGCATCCGCCGGCGTGACCGCGAGCTGAAGGGCGCCGACTTCTACGCGAGCATGCGCACCCGGGGGGCCCTCGAACGCTCCGAGGTCGCCGTGGTGCTCATCGACGCCAGCGAGGTGCTGACCGAGCAGGACCTGCGCATCATCTCACTGGTGATCGAGTCCGGCCGGGCCATGGTCGTGGCGTTCAACAAGTGGGACCTCCTGGACGAGGACCGCCGCTACTACCTGGAGAAGGAGATCGACCGCCAGCTCGTCCGCGTGCCGTGGGCGCTGCGGGTCAACATCTCCGCCAAGACCGGCTGGCACGTCGACAGGCTCGTCCCGGCCATCGAGAAGGCCCTCGACTCCTGGTCCACCCGGGTGCCCACGGCCCGCCTCAACGCCTTCCTCAGCGACCTGGTCGCGGCCACCCCGCCCCCGGTCCGTGGCGGCAAGCAGCCCAAGATCCTCTTCGCCACCCAGGCGTCGACGGAGCCGCCGAAGTTCGTCCTGTTCACCTCGGGCTTCCTGGAGGAGACCTACCGCCGCTTCATCGAGCGCCGCATCCGCGAGGAGTTCGGCTTCGCCGGGTCCCCGATCGAGGTCACGATGAAGATCAGGGAGAAGCGGCAGGCGCAGGCCCCCAGGAGGAAGTAGCCGCTTCCGGGCGGCCCCCGGGGCAGGCGCCCGCGGCGCCACTTCCCACCCGGGGGAACGACCCTTGTCACGAACGACCCGGCCCGCGCCGGGTCGTTCGTCGTGTCGGGCGTCTGTCGTGTCGGGCGGCTGCTGCGTCCGGTGTTCGCCGTGTCGGCCGCCCGCTGTTCCGGGTGCCCGCTGTGCCGGGCGTCCACCGCGGTGCGCACCTGTCGCGGCCGGAGCCGCCGTGTCCGGCGCCTGCCTTTTCGCCTCCCCGGCCGCTGTGTCCGGCGCCTGCCTTTTTCGCTTTCCTCGCCTCCGCCCCTTCCCGGTCCCTTCTCCGGGCCGGCGGGTTCCATCGCCTCCCGGGGCCACCGGCGCGGGGGGCGATTCCCCGTGAGGTCGTTCCGCCGGCCGGGTCTTTGGGGGAGGCGGTCATGGAAGGTGCCGTACGGGTCCTTCATCCCGTGTGCGAGGTCTCAGATGGGTTATCCGCGACACGAAGCGATTACCCACGGTCACTTCTCGATGCGCTCCGTAATTCGTGCTACGAAATCCCTGTTGATCTTTCAGAGCGCCTGAGGAGGCCTGATGAAACTCGTCAATGCTGGTCGCGCCCTGGCTGCCGCGGCCGCGCTGCTCGCTTTCCCGGCCCTGACCGTGTCGGTGGCGGACGCCGCCGCCGACCCGGCGGAGCGGTCGGGTGCCAGGTTCACCGCGACCCTGGTGGCCCGGCACAGCGACAAGTGCCTGGACGTGGAGGGCGTCAGCACCCAGCAGGGGGCCAACGTCCACCAGTGGACGTGCATCAACGGTCAGCCGAACCAGCAGTGGCACCTGGTGGCGACCAGCGGTGGTTACTACACCATCCGGGCCGCGCACAGCGGCAAGTGCCTGGACGTCTGGGGCGTCAGCACGGCGGACGGGGCCAACGTGCACCAGTGGACCTGCCTGCCCAACCAGCGCAACCAGGAGTGGAAGCTCGTCCAGAAGGACAACGGCTACTTCACCGTCGTGGCCCGCCACAGCGGCAAGTGCCTGGACGTCTCCGGGGTCAGCGCGGCGGACGGGGCCAACGTGCACCAGTGGACCTGCCTGCCCCGCCAGCGCAACCAGGAGTGGCGTCTCGGCTAGCCGGTGATCCGGCGGGATCGTCCCGCCGTGGCCGGGGCGGTGCCGGGGTCCTCCCGGTCCGCCCCGGCCCCGCGGGTCACTCGGGGTTGTTGCCCGAGGCGTGACCCGCGTCGTACGGGGTGGTGACGCCCTCGTACGAGAAGTGGAACGTCATGCCGAGGGTCGCGTGGCTCAGGTCGTGGCAGTGGGACAGCCAGATACCCGGGTTGTCCGCCCGCATGGCCACCTCCCAGACCTCGCCGGGGCCGACGTCGAAGGTGTCGGTCCACAGCGCGCCGGTCGCGGGTACGCCGTTGCGCGACAGCACCAGCACGTGGTGACCGTGGGGGTGCATGGGATGGGTGTCCCGGCTCCGGTTGACCACTGTGATCTTCACGAGCTCGCCTTCGCGCAGCACGGGGGTGGGGATGCGAGGCCAGACGTCACCGTTGACCGTGTGGGCCAGCGTGGGAATCCCGTCGAGCATGGCCAGGCCCCGGTCGAGCGTCCAGGCGATCTCCCGGTCGAAGCGGCCGAGCTCCGGCAGCCCACCGGAGTCGTACGTCGCGATGTCCAACAGCGGACCCGCCGCGGGCGGCGGCGCGGTGCCCGAGCCGGGGGACACCAGCACGCCCAGGTCGGAGCGGTCGTCCACCGAGAGCAGGACGGGCGTGGCGGGCATGGTGAAGGTCAGGTCGTAGCGCCCGCCCGCGGCCAGCCGTACCCGCCCGCCCCGGATCTCGCCCGGCCGCGCCAGCTCCCGCCCGTCCACAGCGGCGATCCGATACGGCGCGCCGCTCAGGCCCAGCGTCCGGCGGGCGTTGTCGGTGCCCGTGACACGCAGCCGCACCGGCGTTCCGGGAGCCGCCCGGAGCTCCGCCACCCCGTCCACCGGGCCGCGGTCGTCCACGGCCACTGTCTGCACCCCGCCCAGCACATGGGTTGAGACGGTGTGGTCGGAGACCTTCCCCGTGGAGTCCGCCGAGTCCGCCGAGCCGATCGAGCCGGCCGGGCCCGCCGGACCCTCGCCGGCGCCCGGAGCGGAGGGCGCAGCGGTCCCGCTCCCCGTGCCGGTGCGGCCCGCGCCCGCCGGCGGTCCGGCCGGTCCGCTCGCGGTGCGATCCGGTTCGCCCGCCGATAGGGCCGGTCGGCCCGCGGCGGGAGACGTCTTCTCGCCGGGTGCCGCGGGATCGACCACGAACATGCCGTACAGGCCCATCCGGACCGCCGGGTCGGACAGGTCGTGGCTGTGGTACCAGTAACTGCCCGGGTCGTCGGCGCGGAAGCGGTAGACGAACTCGCCTCCCTGCCGGACCGCGTCCTGGGTGACCCCGGCGACGCCGTCCTCGCCCGCCGGGACGTCGTACCCGTGCCAGTGGAGGGTCACCCCGACACCGGGGATCTCGTTGCGCAACCGCACCTCGACCGTCTCCCCCTGGCGGACACGGAGGGTGGGACCCGGCACCGTGCCGTCGAACCCCCACGCCTCGACGCGTTTCCCCGAGGGGAGGGTCACGGTCGTGGGCTTCGCGGTCAGCGTGAAACGCCGGGTCGCCGGGCCCGCGGCCGGTCCCCGCAGGTCGGTCACCGCCCTCGTCTCGGCCGCGGGACGCGCGGTGCCGGGGTGGTGGGCGCCGAGGTTGAGCGTCGCGGGAGTCCGGCTCGACCACGCGGACAGCCCCGCCCAGACGAGCGCGGCGCACAGGACGGCGATCCCCGCCGTCGTGCTCCAGCCTCCCCACGCTGCGGCCCCGGCCACCGCGGGGCCCGTGACGCCGTCGCCGTCGCCGTCGCCGGAATCGGAACCGGGAGGGGCCGCGGGTGCCGGGCCGAACCGGAGATCCGGGTCGGCGGCGCGGAGCCGGCGCCAGGTGATCGCGGTGGCGGTGACCACCAGGGCGACGAGTATGCCCGCGGTCACCGGGGGCACGGGGTAGGACACCGTCAGCGCCGCGACGGCGCCTCCCAGCGCGCCGTACGCGGCGCTCAGCGCGGGGACGGCCGCCGAGGGCGGCGGCGACGGGCGCAGCAGGCGTGGCACGGCGACGGCGGCCACCAGGGCCGGGATGCCGACCAGCGGGAGGGCGAGCAGGAGTTTGTCCGCGGCGAACCACCACCCGGAGTGGCTCAGCGCGATCACCAGGGCGGCGCGCAGACCGGTGGCGGCCAGGGCGGCAAGCGTCAGACCGAGGGCGACCAGGCGGGTACGGCGGTCGCGGTGGGCCAGCGTCGTGCTCACCCCGGCGCCGGTCCAGAGCGCGGCGACGAGGACGAGCACGATGTGGTCCAGGGCGAGGAGTTGCGCGGTGTTCATGGTGTCCCGGAAGGATCGAAGGAGCGGGCTCGACGGCTCGGTGGCGGCCGACCGGGTGGCCGGGGGCGGGCCGGAACAGGGAGAAGAGGGAGAAGGAGGTCAGAACGAGGAGGAGAGCGTCCGGGCGGTGTCGCCGTGCGGCGCGACGGTGGCGGCCGACGCCAGGTTTCTGGCCCCGCGGAAGAGCAGCACGGAGGTCAGGAGCAGCAGCAGCTCGAGGACGGCGTGGAAACCCATGACGATGTGGGTGAGCGTGTTGGTCCGCTCCGGGGTGCCGCCGGACAGTTCGGCCAGGGGGAAGATCACGAAGAGTTGTCCCACCACGACCCCCACGGGGGCGATGCTCAGCCAGACCAGCCGGGCGCCGGCCTTGGCCACGGCGGCGACGATCGTGGTGAGCAGCGACAGCACCGGGATCACCATGACGCCGTTGATCACGTGGGGGGTGGTGGCTCCCCAGTCTCCCAGGGTGGTCGGGGCGGGGCGCTGGAAGGCGCCGAAGGTGGCCAGATAGAACTGGGTGATCACGGTGAGCAGCAGGAGTGCGGCGAAGCCGAAGAAGACCTTGCGCATGGAGCGCTCCTCGGGAGTCGTGTTTGGAGATTGACGCCCCAAGGGTGGTTTCCGGGGCTTGGCGGCTTCTTGTGGCTGTCTGCGCGCTTGGCGGCTTCTTGTGGTTGTCTGCGGGTTCGCTTGGTGCCGCGTACCCGCCGGGCAGATCCGTGTCCGTCCGGGGCGCGCGCCCGGGTGGGTGGTGGCCGACCCCACCTCGCGTCCGAGCGCGTGAACGGCGACATCGGGCCGCCCCTGACCCGGCGGCCCGGCTCATCGGCGTCCCCGGGCCGATCCATGGACTTGCGACGACCAATGATTTCACTTTGTGTAATCATTGCGTTACGCTGCGTTGCGAACGGTCGTGGACACGGCCCGACAGGCACCGGAGGTGCCCATGCGACGTCTCATCACCAAGGTCGGCATCCTCGCGGCGGTCGCGATGCTCGCCCTCACCCAGCCCGCCGCAGCGAAGCAGGCCGACGGCACCGCGCACCGCGCCGCGGCCGAATCGGAGGCCTACTTCGAGTTCGACTACCCGCCGCTCCCCGAGCGGGTCGTCTTCAAGCTCACCGACCCCGCCAGGATCCAGGAGGCCAGAGACATCCTGAGCGGCACGCAGGCGGACAGGACCCACGTCCTGGGGAGGATCGTCAAGCGTCCCGTCCCGTACAACCCCGGCTGGGACTTCCACCTCGACCCGGCCTCGATCTCGTTCTTCCAGGTCGCCATCGAGGTGTGCGACGCGAGGCCGCAGTACGTCGAGGACCACCTCGACGAGGTGGGCGGCGCGTTCCTGCCCGGCGCCATCTGGTGCCCCTGGGGGTCCCGCCTGCTGCGGGAGGTCCCCGCGCCGTAAGGCCCCGCACCTCCGGTCGCTGACCGGCCTCGCAGGCCGCGGGGCGGGTCAGTCCGTGCCGGCGGCCTCGGATCCGGAGCCGGCCGCCGTCCCCGGACCGTCTCCCGCCCCCCGGCCGCCTCCCGCACCGTGACCGCGCGGCAAAGCCAGCGCGACCAGCACGCCCACGGCACAGAGGACGGCGGTGATGAGGAAGATCTCGCTGTACTCGGTGTGCAGGGCCGCCCGGATCCGGGTCTCGTACTCGGCGAGCCGTTCGGCGTACACGGCGGGGTCGACGCCGAACGGCAGCGGGGTGTCCAGGTCGGCGGTGAGCGACTGGAAACGGTGGAAGCCCCAGGCCGACAGCCCGGCGACGCCGAGCAGCATGCCCATCATCCGGGCCACGACCACCGCCGCCGAGGCCACGCCGTGCTGGGCAGCCGGGGTGGCCCGCAGCACCGCGGAGGAGACGGGCGCGATCACCAGGCCGAGGCCCAGTCCGGTGACGACCAGGTCGGCGTCCATGCGGTAACCGGTGGAGGCCAGGTCCAGCGGCCACTGGCCGATGCGGACGTAGCCGACCGTGGCCACCGCCAGCCCGACCACCGTCACCGCGCGCTCGCCGTACCGGCGGGCCATGACCCCGCCGGCGAGCGCGGCCACCGACAGCGCGACGAGGAAGCGCGAGAGCACCAGCGCGCCGTCCAGGGTCTCCAGCCCCAGCAGCGTCTGCGCCGACAGTTGCACGTCGACGAGGGTGACGAGCAGCGCCGCGCCGGTCAGGAAGCTCACCCCCAGGGTGGCGAAGAACGGGCCGCGGCGGACCCCCGCCATGTCGACCAGCCGGGTCGCGGACCGTGTCTCCCAGACGACGAACGCGGCCCCGGCCACGGCACCGGCGACGATCGCGGGCAGGCCCCAGGACGGCAGGACCGACTTACCCGGGTCGGGGTTGTACAGACCGGCCACGAGCAGGCCCAGCGCGAGTGCCAGCAGCAGCCCGCCGACCACGTCGACGCGCCCGGCACGGCCGGTGCGGGCCCGGTCGCGGGCGGGCGGCGGCACGGACCGCTGTACGGCGAACGCGGCCAGGGCGACCAGCGGGACGTTCAGCCAGAAAATCGATCGCCAGCCGCCGAGCTGGACGCCGCCCACCTGGAGGGCGGGCGGGACCAGAGCGGCCAGGGCCGCGCCGTACAGGGGGCCGAGCACGCTGCCGAGTTCCTGGGCCGATCCGACGGCGCCGAGCGCCACCGGGCGCTCGTCCTCGTCCCACAGGTCGCCGATCAGCGCCATGGTGATGGGCAGCAGCGCGCCGCCGGCGACACCCTGGAGGGCGCGGCCCACCACCAGCCAGGTGACGTCGCCGCCCAGCGCGGTGACGACCGACCCGGCGGCGAAGCCCGCCAGGCAGAGGTGGATGAGCGGACGCCTGCCGTACCGGTCGGAGAGCTGGCCGAGCAGCGGCATCGCCGCGACGTAGCCGAGCAGGAACCCGGTGACGATCGGGGTGGCCCGCTCCAGATGGTTCAGCGGGACGTCGACGTCCTTGGCGATGTCGACGAGGACGGTGACCACGACGTAGGCGTCCAGGGCCGCCAGCAGCACCGCGGTGCCGCCGACGCCGAGGGCGACCCGCCGCCGGGCCGCGGGGACGCCGTCGAGGGCGGGGCGGGCCACCGTCACTCCGCCGGCGCGGTCACCTGGACCGGCACGTCGTAGTCGCGGAAGGTCACCAGCACCTTGCCGTCGGTCAGCGGCAGGTCCGCCTTGAGCAGACGGCTGGTGGCCTTGTCGATCCAGAGCTTTCCGGTGACGTCCTGGCCGAGGCCGGGCACCATCGTCGAGAGGACCTGCTGGGAGAGGGTGGCCGAGACCCGGTAGGCGTCGGCGCCGTCCAGCTTCTCCTCGGCCTCGGCCTTCGGGTCGAGCGCGTTCGTCAGCAGTTGCACGACGCCCCTGTCCGGGTTGAGGATGACGGACGGATCGTAGATCGCGGCCAGTTGGCTCCGCGACATCTTCTGGAAGCCGCCGGTGACGCCTTTGAAGTGCACGGTGTCGCCGATCAGCACGAAGCTGATCTCCTGGAGGTTGCCCAGCACGTCGACCTGGATGGTGCCGTCCCCGTCGCCGGTCTCGCTCAGGCGGCCGTCGGCCTTCTTGACCTGGACCGGAGGGGTGCCCTCCGTCTCCATCGAGAAGGCGGCGGACTTGACCGTCCGCATCGCCTCCGCGGCCCTCTTCACCAGTTCGGGGCCACTTGGCAGAGCCGCGCCCGTGCTGGAGGCTCCGCCACCGCTGCACGCGGTGACCAGGGAGAGCGCGGTGACCACCGCTACGATGAAGATCCGGCGAGGAGACATGGGCGGATCGTAGCTACCGGTCGGTCTACTACCGGAGTACTCGCGGTATCGGTTTCGCTTCGGCGCCGGTCGCGGTCAGCGCAGGCTCTTGAGGTGCTCCACCACCGGGGCGTAGGCCGTCTCCAGCTCCCGCAGCTGGTCGTCGGTGAGCAGGTCGATGAAGTGGCGGCGGACGCTGGCCACGTGGTGCGGGGCGACCTTCTGGATGGTGGCCCAGCCGTGGTCGGTGAGAACGGCGAAGGTGCCGCGCCGGTCGTCGACACACGTCTCACGCGCCACCAGGCCGGCCACCTCCATGCGGGAGATCTGGTGCGACAGGCGGCTGCGGGACTGGATCGTGGCGTCGGCCAGGTCGCTCATGCGCATGCGGTGACCGGGCGTCTCCGACAGGTTCACCAGGATCTCGTAGTCGTTCACGGAGAGCCCGAAAGCCTGGAGCTCACGGTCGAGCCGGTGCTCCAGGAGCTTGTGCGCCGCCAGGTGCGTGCGCCATGCCCGCTGTTCCACCGACGACAGCCAGCGGGTGTCCTCGTCGTTCACCGCTCGCTCACCACTTTCGCTCGCCGCGTGGGCGGAGGCGTCCCCCAGCCGGCCACTCCGCTCACCGGGCGGGGCTTGCTTCAGGCTCATGGTCAGAACCTACCCCAGAAGGCGGCGCTGCCCTCGTAACGGGCGGGGTGGTGGCCGGTTCGGGTCGCTACCTGCTTTTCTTCTTCGCGCCGGAGGACGCGCTGGGAGTGGGGGAGGGCTCGACGGGGTCGCCGTCGGGATCGGTGACCAGTTCCTCGGCCGCGCCCATGACGGTCGCGTCGTTCACCTTCCACTCGCCCCCGGTCTTGATCAGGCCCAGTTCCATGTACGTGCCCAGCATGCGGCGGGTGCCCGCGGTGCTCGTCACCTGCGAGTCGACGACCGTGATGGCCTTGGCCCTGCCCTCGGCGACCTCGGAGACGTAGACGCCGCGGATCGACGCCGACGAGCGCGCCTTCATCGAGGTGATCACGCCTTCGAGCGGGCTGAAGGCCGTGTCGTAGGTCTTCTCGAAGTCCTCGCCCGAGATGGCGAAGACCCGGTCGCGGTAAGCCTGGAGGTCGGTGTGCTCGTAGGTCTGCAGCGCCACGGCGAACTCACCGGCCCGTGCCGACACCGCGCCGCGCTCGGCCTTCTCCTCGGCCAGCCGTTCGGCGGCCGTCCACTGCAGCACCGCGGTGGCCGCGGTCGCCGCGAAGGCCATCGCCGCGACCGCCCCGACCGCCTTCGCCCGCCACCCCCGCCGCGCCCGGCCGGGCTCCCCGGCCCCGGCCCCGGCCTCGGCCTTGGTTCCGGCCCCGGTCTCGCCGGTCCCGGCCTCGATTCCGGCTTTCCCGGCTCCGGTCTCCGTCTCCGTCTCGGCTCCGGTCTCCGTCTCGGCTCCGGCCTTCCGGGCCCCGGCTTCGCCGGTCCCGGCCTTCGCCTCGGCCCGGGGCTCTGCCGTGTCCGGCTCCGCCCGTGTCGGGGTCTCCGGCTCCGTGCCCGGCGCCGCCGTGTCTCCGGTCGTCGCCTGCGGCTCCGGGGGCGCGGGTGACGCGGTGCTTCCGAGACCCTCGGCCGGCCCGGGGGCCGGGGGGTCGGCGGGCGGGGTGCCGGGAACGGCTGCGAGCTGCTGGGACGGGCGGGGGGTGGGGCTCATGGTTACTCCTGTCCGCGGCGGCCGGCCCGGCCGACGGCGATCCAGCCGATCACGCCGCCGGAGATGACGACCGCGACGAAGATCGCGACGATGAAGGGGGTCAGGTTCTGGGCGGCGGCCCCGGTGCCCGGGGCGGTGTCGCCGGTCGCGGCGGGGGCGTCGCTCTCGGCGGCCTGCGGCGGCCCCTGCGTCTCCTCGGGCGCCGGGGTCTCCTCATCGGGCGCGGCGCTCGCCTCGTCGGTGGGTTCGTCCGAGATCTCCTCGTCCTCGTCGCCGGTCCCCACCTTGCTCGCGGGCCCCTTCGGGCAGGCGCGGAGCGCGGGGACCGTCGGAGGGGCCAGCGGGTTGCGGTACTCGGCCGGAACCCTGGGCCCGCCGGGGACGCTGAAGAGGAACGTCGCCCTGCCGTACACCCCGTCGGCGCGCCGGTCGGTCACGTCGGAGAGCAGCGCCTGGGCGGTGGGCACGATACGCAGCAGGTGGTCCACGTTGGCCCGGGTCCGGGCGGTGAACACCACGCCCGGCCTGGTGCCCAGGGCGGTCAGCGCGCACGACAGGCCGGGGCGCGCGGTGGTGAGCAGGTGATCGACCTGGCGGAAGAAGCCCGGCCCGTGGTCGAGGGCGGCGTTGAGCCGCCGGCGCGACTCGCGGAGCGCCCCGGTCACCCCGGCCAGGTCGGTCACTCCCCGCGCCAGCTTCTCCCGCCTGCCCGCCAGGGTGCCGGTGACCCGGGTCAGCTGCACCGAGAGCTCGTCCAGCAGGTCGGTGTTCTCCGCGAGGGTCTCGGTGAGGTCGTGCGCGTTGTCGACGATCTCCCGGATCGAGGTCGTCCGCCCCTCCAGGCCGGTGGCCAGTTCGTGCACGATCGTCTGGGCGTCCTCGGCCGGCACCGCGTTGAGCAGCTTGCCGACGCCGTCGAACAGCTTCTTGTAGTCGAGCGGCACCGAGGTGTCGCTCAGCGGGATGGTGTACCCCGCGGCCAGGGTGGCGCCGCCGGTTCCGGACCGCGGTGGGGAGATCTCCACGTACGGCTCGCCGATGGCCGACTTGCGGCGAACTTGGGCGGTGACGCCCCGGGGCAGCCGCACGTCGCGGTCGATGGCGAGGGAGACCACGATCTTCCCGGGGGCCAGCGCCACGTCGTCGATCTGGCCGACGCGGACGCCGAGGTAGGCGACGTCGAAGCCGGGCACGAGGCCGGGGGAGGAGAGGAACTCCGCGTTGATCCGGTACGGCCGCTCGACGACGTCCAGCTTGATGATGGTGGTGAACGCCCACACGGTCATCACGACGCCGAGCGCCGCGAAGAAGCCGAGGTTGATCCAGATGCGGTTCTTCATCGCGGCGGCTCCAGCAGCAGGCGGAAGTCGTCCACCGAGTTCGGCAGGCGGGGCCGTTTCCCGTTCCTGCCGTTCTCGTTCTCGCCGGGCCGGGGCAGCAGCAGCCCCTTGAGCCACACGAAGATCAGTAGCTGGCCGTTCACCACGATCGGCGGTGAGTCGATGAACTGCTGCACCCGGGCGACGAGGAGCTTCAGGTCCTCCCTGCCGCGGACCATCGCGCCGGAGACCGCGTCGAGATCGCGGAGCAGGGTCCGCAGCCGGGCCTCGTGCCGGGGATAGACGGTGTCGTTGATCTCCCGGGCCAGCGCGGTGAGCTCGCGGAGCGTCTTCTTGACGTGCTTGCGGCCGTGGCCGAGCCGGGCGGTGGCGTCGGCGAGCGTGCCGGGCAGTCTGTCCAGTTCCTCGGTTCCCTTGGCCAGTTCCTCGCCCAGCTCGGCCAGGCCGTCGATGGTGCGGGCCAGGTCCTCGCGGGAGCGCGCGTAGGCGGCGGTGACCTCGGTGGTCTGCCGGAGCAGCCGGTTGAGGTCCTTGCCCTGGCCGCCGATCCCGGTCGCCGCGGCGTCCAGGACGGCGTTCACGTCCTGGGCGCCGAGCGCGTCGATGAGCGGGCCCGCGCGCTCGGTGACCTGTTCGATGTCCGGTTCCACGGAGGTCCGGGCGATGCGCGCGCCGTCGGGCAGGAACGGGCCGGTCGTCATGTCCTTGCCGTCGGGCAGGTCCAGTTCGACGTAGTTCTCACCGAGGATGGAGGTCTTGGCGATGACGGCGCTCGTCCCCTCGGGCACCCGGTTGCCGTCCTCGATGGACATGGTGACCGTGGCGCGGTACCCCTCCAGCCGGATGTCGGTCACGCTGCCCACCCGCACGTCGGCGACCTGCACGCTGTGCCCGGCCACCAGGCTCTGCACGTCGTCGAAGGTCGCGGTCAGCGTGAGCTCGCCGGTCGGCGCGCCCAGGGTCTGCAGGCTGCACGCCGCGGTCAGCCAGAGCCCGGCCAGTCCCGCGGCCGGGCGCGTCCAGGCTCGCGGCCGGCGCGTGTCTCCGCCGGCGGCGGTCATCGGCCCCTCCTCGTCTGCCAGGGGCAGTTGCTCAGCTCACCGGGCAGGCAGGGCACCCTGCCCAGGCCCAGCGACTCGAACAGCGGGGTCAGCCAGGCCCGCGTCATGGCGTTGAGCACCAGGCGGATCCTGAGCAGGTGGTGCTCCTTGTCCCAGGCCAGGAGCAGGTTGTCGACGAAACCCCGGGCACCGGCGATGGCCTTGACCGCGGACTCGCTGTTGACCTTCAGGGTCAGTATCAGCTCGGTGAGGTTGGCCACGCCCCTGGGCAGCCGCTCCTGGTAGGCCTCGATGAGCACGTCGCCGCGCTGGACGAGATCCGCCAGGCCGGTGATGAAGCTCTTCAGGCGCCGGCGCTCGTCGGCGAGCGCGGCGCTGGCCTCGGAGAAAGCGTCGATGGTGGTCTTCACCTGGTCCTCGCGCCGGTTGAGGCTGGAGGCGATCCGGTTGAGGCCCTCGGCCAGCTCGATCAGCTGCTCGTCCTGACCGGCGAGGGTGCGGGTCAGGGACGCCGCGTCGTCCACCGCCCGGTTGATCTGCTCGCCCCGGCCCCGGACCGTGTCGGCCAGGTTCGCGGCCACGTCCCCCATCGTGTCGGTGTCGAGGGCGTCGGTGAGCTTGGTGAAGGCCGCCAGGGCGTCGTCGATCTCCACGGGCAGGTCGGTCCGCTCCAGGGGGATCACCGCGCCGGGCGCGATCCGGGGGCGGCCGGGCTTCCAGGGCGGGTGGAGCACCACGTTCCGCTCGCCCAGCGTGTTCTGCGCGGCCACGACGGCGCCGACGTCGGCGGGCAGTGGTATCCCCCCGTCGATCAGCAGGTCGGCCCGGACCCGGTTCCCCTCCACGGTGAGCTTCTCCACCGTTCCCGCGTCCAGGCCCATGACCTTGACCTTCGCCTGCTCGTACAGCGAGGGTGTCGCGCTGAAGTAGGCGGTCAGCCGGTACGGGGCCGACCCGCCGGGGAGGATCGAGCACCCGCCCGTGGCGGCCAGCAGCACGGTGGTGAGCAGCGCCGCGACCATCCCGCGCGCCCGCTCCCGTGCCGCCTTCCGCGGTCCGTGTGGTCTCACCGGTTGTTCCTGTTCTCGCGGATGGCGCCCAGCACCTCGGGGTTGATCGGTCCCAGCCCGGTGGCGATCGCCTCCACCCACGGCCCCTGGCCGCCGGCCGTGGCCAGCCCGGAGAAGGTGGGCCCGACCCAGGCCAGGACGGAGTTCAGGGCCTTGCCGCTGGTGGAGTCGAGACGGTTGCCGACGGCCGTCACGTCGTCGACCACCGCGATCAGGCTCTTCTCGTGCCGCGCGACCAGGGTGGTGATCTCGTTGACCAGGTCGCTGCCGTCGCCGAGCAGGGTTCTGAGCTCGTCCCGGCGGAGCCGCAGCTCGTCCAGCATGACCTCGATCGAGTCGATCAGGCGGCCGATCTGCGCGTCCTTCTGCTCCAGCACGTCCATGATCTTGTTGCCGTTGTCCAGCAGCCGCCGCAGCTGGGGCTCGCTCCTGCTGATGATCTCCGACAGCTCGCCGATGTTGTCCAGCAGCCTGCTGACCCTGCCCCGGGGGGCGGGCTTGAGCTCGGCCAGCTCTTCCAGGAGTGTGTCGACCGCGTCGGTGTCGAGCTTCTGCACCAGGCGGGTGGCGTCCTTGAGCGCGTCGGTGATCAGCACCGGCGTGCTGGTCCGCTCCATGGGGATCCGCCGCTGCTCCTCGGGCAGCTCGTCCATGTACGGGCGGACGACGGGCCCGGTGAGCCTGATGTACCGCCCGCCCAGCAGGTTGGACAGGGCGACCTCGGCCCGGGTCTGCGGGCCGAGCCTGATCCCGTCGTCGACCTTCCAGGTCACCACCACGTGGCCGAGGGCGTAGTCGGCGCGGACGCCGGTGACCTTGCCGACCGGCACGCCTGCCACCCGGACGTCGTTGCCGGAGCGCAGGCCCGCGGAGTCGGGGAACACCGCCGACATCGTGTAGCCGCCCTCCAGCAGCCCCAGGTTGCCGACGAGGAAGGTGACGAGCAGCACGGTGCCGAGGACCGTCATCGAGACCAGGCCGACGACGGTCTTGTTGCGGTCGCGGAAGGACTTCAGCGCCATCACGGCCCCACCAGGACCCGGCGGAGGTTCCCCGCGTCGGTGAGCTTCAGGCCGCCGCGCAGCGGCGGGGGGCTGTTCATCGGGTACGGGCACGGCAGCGGGCCCAGGGCCAGGCAGGGTACCGCCGTGGTGACGAAGTGACCCCGGCTGGTCACCTGGAACGAGCGCCGCATCGGCGGGGTGAACGTGTTGAGCATCTTCTCGATGCTGCCGATGTTGCGCCGGACCCCGCCGGTGAGCCGGGTCATGCGGTCCACCACCCGGCCGAACTCCTCGGCGTTCGCGCCGAGCACCCGGTCGCCGACCTCCATGGTGGTGGACAGCTCCACCAGGGCCTCGTCGACCAGCTTCCGGTTGCGGGCGAACGCGCCGGTCAGCGTCACCAGGTTGTCGACCAGCCGGGCGATCTGCCGGTCCCTGCGGGCGACGACGTCGGTGACGGTGGCGTAGTCCTCCAGCAGCCCCTGAATGATCTCCTTGCGGTCGGCGACCGTGGTGGTCAGGTCGTCGAGGTTCTCGACCAGCCGGGGGATGTTCTCCTGGTTGCCGTCCAGCGCCTCGCCCGCGGCGGTCAGCAGCTGGTTGATCTGCTCGGGGTCGAGGCTGCGGGTGAGCGGGCCGAGGTCGCTGACGAGCTCGCCGATGTCGACCACCGAGCTGGTCCGCGGCACCCGGGCGCCGTCGCCCAGCATGTCCTTGGCGGTGCCCGGCTCCAGGTAGACGACCCGCTGCCCGATCGTGTTGCGCCAGCGGACCGCGGCCGCGCTGTCGGAGGGCACCCGCACCGAGGTCCGTACGCTGAGCGTGACCTCGGCCCGGCCGGCGACCACCTCGATCCCGTCGACCTGGCCGACCGGGGCACCCGCTATCTTCACCTGGTCTCCCACGTGCAGCCCGGAGACGTCGTCGAAGGTGGCCACGAGGGTGTAGGTGTCACCGACGCTCACCCGGGCGATCTGGGCACCGATCAGCACGATCAGCGTGCCCGTCACAAGGAGGAAGAGGACGAACTTGGCGAGCGTCCACCGGCGCTGCACCTGCTCTCTCGACCTGGCCATCGGTTCACCTGCCGTCCGTGGGGCCGCACGCGCCGACGAAGAGCTCGCAGACGTCGGTCGAGACGAAGGCCTCCATCTTGATCTGGTTGGCGCCGTCCGGGCCCTGACCCGAGACCAGGTCGTTGAGCACGACGAGGATCTGGTTCAGCCCCCGCACGCCGCGGCCGGCGACGCCGAGCTCCGCGTACAGCAGCGCGGCGGCGCGCTCGCCGGCGTTGACCGCGGCCTTGAGGTCGCGGCGGTGCTTGCGCAGGCCGTGCGCGGTCAGGTGGGAGATGTCGTCGAACTCCTTGAACAGCGCGCGCACCTTGTCGGCCCGTTTGAGCAGGTCGGGAGTGATCACGTTGGTGTCGGCGGAGATGGACACCAGATCGTCGCCCTTGTCGGCCAGGGCGGCGCTCAGGTTCCCGGCGTCGCCGATGAACCGCCGGAACTCCGTGCGCCGCCGGTGGGCCACGTCCACGATCTTCCCGGTGTCGGCGAGGATCGCGCGCAGCTGCGGGCCCTTGCCGTCCAGTCCGCGGCCCAGGGTGTGCACGATGGTCGTGACGTCCCGCGGGTCGACCGCGTTCAGCCCCTCGTAGGCGTCGCCGAGGGAGTCGGACAGGTCGACGGGCTCCTCGGTCCTGGTGATGACCGCGCCGTTGGCCAGGTAGGGGCCGGTGCCCTCGCCCGCGCCGGGGATGAGGTCGACGAACTTGGGGCCGAAGATCGACGTCGGGTCGATCGCGGCGGTGACGGTGTCGGGGACCTTGACGCCGGGCTCGACGTACAGGGAGACGACGGCCTGGCCCCGCCGGTTCAGGGTGACCGCGGTGACCCCGCCCACCGTCACCCCGCGGATCTTGACCGGGGAGTTGGGGTCCATGCCCTGGCCCGCCCTGTCGAACACCGCGGTCAGCCGGGTGCCGTTCACCTCCGACGCGCCGCGTACGACGGCGACGACCGACACCACCAGTGCGGCCAGCACGACCAGCGAGATCGCCAGCCGGGCCGGGAACGGTGTCTCACCTCGGGCCATCGCCGCTCACCCCGTCAGCCGCAGCGTGCCGCCCCCACCCCAGAACAGGTAGGACAGCAGCAGGTTGAGGAGGACGACGGTGACGATCGACTGCCGGATCGCCCGTCCGGCCGCGACACCCACCCCGACCGGGCCGCCGGTGGCGTTGAACCCGTGGTAGCAGTGGATGCTGATCACCGCGAACGCGAAGACGATCACCTTGGCCACGCTGTAGACGATGTCCATCACCGGCAGGCCGAGGTAGAAGTAGTAGTCGTACACGCCCGGCGACATGCCGAACAGGAACGTGCACATCAGCCGGGTGGCGAAGAAGCTGGCGAACAGCGCGACCAGGTAGACCGGGACCAGCGCGATCAGCGCGGCCACCACCCGGGTGCAGATCAGGTAGGTGAAGGCGTTGATGGCCATCACCTCCAGCGCGTCGATCTCCTCGGAGATCCGCATCGCGCCGAGCTCGGCCGTGAAGGACGACCCCACCTGCGCGGCGAGCGCGACCGCCGCGATGATCGGGGTGATCTCGCGGACGTTGGCGAAACTGCCCACCAGCCCGATGAAAGACTCGGCGCCGATGGCCTGCAGCCCCTGGTAGCCCTGGAGACCGACGGTGGCGCCGACCGCGAAGGCCATCGTGAACGTCACGAAGATCATGCCGCCGCCGATGATGGTCGCGCCGACGCCCACCACCACGTCGCTGACCTGGCGCAGCACCACCTTGGTGAACTTCAGCCGGAGGACGATGTCCCTGACCGAGTAGAAGACGACCTTCCACAGGAAGACCGGCCAGTCCGACAGGGCGGCCAGCCGGTCCGCGCCGTCGCGCAGCAGGCCGTGGAGGCGGAGCCCGGCGGTGCGCGCTCCCGGGATGGCGGCCATCACAGGGCCCTCGGCGGGTAGGCGAGGAAGTAGATCATAGTGATCACGTAGTTGACCGCGAACACCAGCATGAACGTCACGACCGTCGACTGGTTCACCGCGCGGCCCACGCCGACGGGGCTGGTCTGGCAGGTCATCCCGAAGTAACAGGACATGATCGCCGCGATGAACCCGAAGATCCACGCTTTGAGCAGGGTGACCAGCAGGTCGCTGGTGACCAGCAGGGAGACCGCGCCGTCGAAGTAGGCGCCGGGCGTGACGCCCTGGACGATGACGTTGAAGAAGTAACCGCCGCCGGCCCCGGCCACGATGACCAGGGGGACCAGCAGCACCGCCACCGTGCTCGCCGCCCACAGCCGGGGGGTCACCAGGCGGTGGATCGGGTTGACCGCCATCACCTCCATGGCGGCCAGTTCGTCGCGGATGTTGCGGGCGCCGATGTCGGAGGTCATGGCCGAGCCGCCCGCGCCCGCGATGAGCAGGGCCGAGGCCATCGGGGCGACCTCCCGGACCAGGCCGACGACCACGGCGCCGCCGGTGGCCGAGGAGGCGCCCAGCTGCCAGGCCAGCTGGCCCACCTGGAGGGCGACGGTCGCGCCGAGAGGGAGCGAGACGAGCAGGACGGGGACGCTGGTGACCCGGGCGAGGAACCAGCACTGCTGGACGAACTCCCAGAACCAGGTCTTCACATCCCAGCTGCGGCGGAACCCCTCCAGGGCGATCACCGACATGTCGCCGACCCGGTCGAGCACGCCGGTGGTTCTGCGAGCGACGTAACCGGTGATCCCGCTCCGCCCGCCGACCGCCATCAAACCGCCGTCCGTTGCGCCATGACCACCCCGGGGTTCGCGACTCCGACCATGGACCAGCCACGCTACTGACGGGTATTCCGGTAAGTCGATGCTTTCCCTGGAATTTGAGGAAAAGGTATGAGGCCCAGCTCACAACTTGTCAGGGCCTCACACTTTCACCTCACCCCGGTGAGCGCCGGGCGATTCCCCGACTCACCCCCCTCCCTGTCCCCAACTGGCCAACCCCTCCATCCACCCCTCCACCTCGTCCGGGTGGCGCGGCAGGCCGGACGACATCAGGCGGGCGCCGCCGGCCGTGATGACGAGGTCGTCCTCGATGCGCACGCCGATGCCACGCAGTTCCGGCGGGAGGGTCAGGTCGTCGGGCTGCAGGTAGAGGCCGGGTTCGACGGTGAGCACCTGCCCTTCCTCCAGCACACCGTCCAGGTAGACCTCCGCGCGGGCCCGGGCGCAGTCGTGCACGTCCATGCCGAGCATGTGGCCGCTGCTGCACAGGGTGTAGCGCCGGTACAGGTCGTTGCCGGGCTCCATCGCCTCGTCCGCGCTGATCTTCAGCACGCCCCAGTCGTGCAGGCCCTCCGCGATGACCCGCATGGCCGTACGGTGGAAGTCGCGGAAGCTCGCCCCCGGCCGCAGGGTGGCGATCGCCGCCTCCTGGGCCTCGTAGACCAGCTCGTAGACCTGCCGCTGGACGGGGTCGAACCGTCCGGACAGCGGGAGGGTCCTGGTGATGTCGGCGGTGTAGAGGTGGTCGGTCTCCACGCCCGCGTCGAGGAGCAGCAGTTCGTTCCCGTTCAGCCGCCCGTCGTTGCGGATCCAGTGCAGCACGCAGGCGTTGGCGCCGGAGGCCACGATGCTCTGGTAGCCGACCGCGTTGCCCTCCAGCCGGGAGCGCAGGCCGAAGACCCCCTCCAGGTAGCGCTCGCCGCGCCGGTGGTTCAGGGCGGTGGGCAGCGCCCGCACCACGTCCTCGAACCCGCGCGTGGTCGCGTCGACGGCGAACTGCAGTTCGGCGATCTCCCACTCGTCCTTGACCAGCCGCATCTCGGAGAGGACCGACTCCAGCTCCCCGTCGCCGTCGTGCGGGGCGATCCGGGCGTCCACCGACGCGTCCACCCCGCGCAGGACCCGCGCGGGCCCGCCGAGCGCCCCGTCCAGGTGGTCGATCGGCGCGCAGTCGATCTGGTACAGCGCCTCGGCCTCGGTCAGGTCGGGACGGCGGCCCACCCAGAACTCGCCGTAGCGGCGGTCGCGGTAGAACTCCTGCCCCGCCGTGCCCTGCGCTCCGCGCGGCGAGCGGGGGCGCAGGAACAGCCGGGCCTCCCCGGAGGGCTCGACGACCAGGACCTGGTCGGGCTCCTGGGCGCCGGTGAGGTGGGCGAACGCGCTGTGCGCCCGGAACCGGTAGTCGTCGTCGTTGCTGCGCACCTTGAGGGTGCCGGACGGGATGACGAGCCGCTCGCCGGGGAAACGGGCGGCGAGCGCGGCGCGGCGCTTGGCGGTGTAGGCGGCCTGGGGGAGGGGGGCCAGGTCGTCGCGGTGGGTGTCGGCCCAGCCCGTGTTCATGAACGCGGCCAGGGCGTCGGAGATCGGCAGGTCGTGGCTGCCGGTGTTGAGCTTCTCGGTCATCGTGGTCCCGGGAGCGGTAGGTACTGTGGTATTTCACACGCTACCCGGGGGCGGCGCGGCCCGCACCCGGCCGGATACGAGCCGCGCCGCGGATCCGCGATCAGCCCACCGGGACCTGGTACTCCTCGGCCAGGTCGGACACGGCGGCCTCCTTGAAGATCACTGCGCCGCCCAGCGCGGCCTTGTCGGGCTTGGCGACGTACGACCGCAGCGAGGCGGGCTTGTCGAACCGGGTGAAGTCCATCGTCGTGCCGAACTGCTCACCCCAGGCGGACTGGCTGCGGTGCGCGTCGACCACGCCGGCCCGGGTCAGGTCCTTGTTCTCGCAGGCCTTCTTGAGCGCGTCGACGACGATCGCCGCCGACGAGTAGCCGGCGGCGACGCCGCTGTCGATGGGCGTGTCCGGGTACTTCGCCGCGTAGTCGGCGGCCAGCTTCTTCAGCGCGGGCCGGTCGGAGCCGATCGGGGCGCCGCCGGTCATGTAGTAGAAGTCCTTCAGCAGCGCGGGCCCGGCCGGGGTGGGCAGCAGCTGCGGGGAGTAGGCCGAGTTGCTGCCGACGAACGGCACGTCCATGCCCTTGGCGAGTGAGACGCCGACGAGCGAGGCGGTCTGCCTGGGGCCGACCGAGACCAGCACGGCCTTGACGCCCTCGGCCTTGAAGGCGGCGACCTGGGCGCTCATGTCCTGGTCGGTGGCCTTGATCTTCTGTTCCACGAGCTTCAGGCCGAGCTTCTCCGCGGCGTACTTGGAGCCGTTCAGCGCGCTCTCGCCGTAGTCGCCCTCGAAGTAGAGGTGCCCGATCTTGTCCCCGGCCTTGATCCCCTTCTCCTTGGCCAGGAAGTCGACCCCGTTGATCATGTCGATGTCGTAGGTCGTCGCGGTGACCTGGATGGGCCTGCTGCCGAGCAGCCCGGTCGCCCAGGCCTGCGGGATGGTGAGCATCTGGTCGGTCTCGATGCGCTGCTTGATCGCGTTGACCATGGGGGAGCCCACCACGTGGGCCAGCGCCACCACCTTCGGGCCGATCTCGGTGTAGGTGGCCACGGCCTTCTGCGCGTCGTAGCCGTGGTCGCGCACCACGGCCTCCAGCTGCCGCCCGCACACGCCTCCGGCCGCGTTGGTCTGCTCGAAGTAGAGCTGCTGCGCCTGGGTCAGGCTCTTGCCGAAGGAGGCGTACGGGCCGGTGAGGTCGGTCATGAGACCGATCGAGATCTTGTCGGCGGTCACGCCGGGACCGGTCTTCACCCCGTCCCCCCCGACGGCGGAGGGTCCGGCCGCGCCCCCGGTGGCCTTCTGACTGGCGCACGCGGTGACGGCCAGGGCGAGCACGGCGAGCGCGGCGATTCGGCGGGCCGGGGTTCCTGGGATTGCCATCTCATCAGTTCCTTGTGTCGGGGGCGGGGGAGGGGGACAGCGAGGTTTTGCGTCTCGCCGAGGCGGGGACGAGGCGGCGGGTCGTGGCCAGGCGCAGCCGGGCGGCGAGGCCGACCAGCCCGCCGGGCAGGAAGAGGACGATGACGACGACGGCGGCGCCGTACAGGATGCGGGCGGCCTCGGCGGGTGTCACGCCGCCGGAGCCGGGCTCGGCCACCAGCGGCAGGGCGTCGCTGTAGCGGCTGAGCAACTGGGGCAGCATGGAGATGAAGACCGCCCCGGTCACCGCGCCCGCGACCGAGCCGAGCCCGCCGATGACGATCATCGCCAGGTAGTCGAGAGAGAGCAGCAGGCCGAAGTAGTCCGGCACGGTGCGCTGGAAGACCAGGGCGATCAGGACCCCGGCCAGCCCGCCGTACATGGACGACAGCACGAACACCCCGGCCCGATAGCGGGCCACGGGCACGCCCATCACCCCGGCGGCGATCTCGTGGTCGCGGATGGTGTTCATGGCCCGCCCGGGGCGGCCCCGCAGCACTCCCCGGGCGAACAGCGCCGCGCCCGCCAGCAGCGCGATCCCGAGGAACCACAGCCGCTCCAGCGCCCCGAACGGGACCTGGGCCACCACCAGTTCCGGGGAGTCGGCGAAGGTGAACCCGAACAGCTCCATCGGCGGCACCGGCCGTCCGTTGTAGCCGCCGGTCACCGGCTCGGCGTTGAACAGCACGTGCTGGCCGACGAAGATCAGCGCGAGGGTGGCGATGCCGAGGTAGGCGCCTTTCAGACGCCCGGCGATGGGGCTGAAGAGCCCGCCCGCCACGCCCGCGGCGAGCACCGCGAGCAGCGCCGCCAGGGGAGTGGGCAGGCCCAGCCCGCCCAGGCCGTGCGCGCCCTCCTCGGGCTCGGCGGCGAAGTAGACGTAGGAGTAGGCGCCGACGGCCAGGAAGAACGCGTGCCCCATGGACAGCTGGCCGGTCGCCCCGGTCAGCAGGTTGATGCCGATCGCCCCGATCGCCGCCGACATCGCGAACAGCCCGGCCTGCAGCCAGAAGCCTTCGAGGTAGAACGGTACGGCGACCGCCGCGAGCAGCGCGACGCCCCAGAGGACGACCTTCCTAGACACGTGCCAGCTCCCTCGTCCCGAACAGCCCGGCAGGGCGGATGAGCAGGACCACGATCATCACGAGGAACGGCGCGACGTCGCCGATGCCCCGGCCGAGGAAGGCCAGGTCGTTCTGGTAGCCGCTCATCATGGCCTCGGTGATCCCGATGATCAGACCGCCGGCCAGCGCCCCCGTGGTGGAGTCGAGGCCGCCGAGGATCGCCGCGGGGAAGGCCTTCATCGCGGCGAGGGTCGTGCTGCGGTCCAGGCCCGGGGTGGGGAACACGCACAGGAACAGTGCCGCCACGGCGGCGAGCGCCCCGGCCACCGCCCAGGCCCCCATCGAGACCCGTCCGCGCCGCACGCCCATCAGGGCGGCGGTCTCGGGGTCCTCCGCGGTGGCGCGCATGGCGACGCCCCAGCCGGTGTACTTGAACGCGAGCAGGAACACGGTGATGAGGGCCGCCGCCACCGCCAGCGCGACGACGCGGGTCTCGGCGATGCTGACGGGCCCCAGGTGCAGCACCCGGTCGTGCCACGGGTCGCCCAGGGCGAGCACCTCGGTGCCGATCTGGCGGGTGAGTTCGGTCGTCAGCACGATGTCGACGCCGATCGTCACGATCGCGAGGACGCCGTGCGAGGAGACGTTCGCCCGCCGGATGATCAGGAACTCGACCAGCGCGCCCACGACGGCCGCCGCCGCGACGCCCAGGACCAGGGCCGCCCAGAAGCCGACGGACGGGTGCAGCCTGGCCACCACGTAGCCGCCGACCAGCAGCAGCGAGGCGTGGGCGAAGTTCACCACCTCGGTGGCCTTGAAGATGATGACGAAGCCGAGCGCGATCAGCGCGTAGACGGCTCCGACGGAGATCCCGTTGGCCAGGAGCTCAAGAAAAGTGATCATGAAACGTCCTTCCGGGGCTCGCCCGCGCCCGGGGTCCCGCCCGTGTCCGGGCTCCCGGCCGGGGTCCGGCCCGGGGTCTCGTCCGCGTGCGTGTCCGTGTTCTCGGCCGCGGCGCCCAGGTAGGCGCGGATGACCTCCGGGTCGCGCTGCACCCGGTCGGGCGGGCCGTCGGCGATGCGCCGGCCGAAGTCCAGGACCGTCACGGTGTCGGCCAGGCGCATGACCATCCCCATGTCGTGCTCGACCAGCAGGATCGAGATGCCGAGGCTCTCCCGTATCGCGACGATCAGCTCGGCCATGTCGCGGCGCTCGCCGCCGTTCATGCCGGCCACCGGCTCGTCGAGCAGCAGCAGCCGCGGCTCCATGCACAGCGCCCGCGCGAGTTCCACGCGCTTCTGCACGCCGTACGGGAGCAGCCCGACGGGGGTGGCCAGGCGGTCGGCGAGCCCGACGAACGCCGCGATCTCGGCCACCCGCCCGCCGTGCTCGGCGGCCTCGCGCCGGGCGGACGGCAGCCGCAGCCCGGCCGCCAGGAACCCCGCCCGGGTCAGCCGGTGCCGGCCGAGCATCAGGTTGTCGCGCACCGACAGGTGGGGCGAGAGGGCGATGTTCTGGAAGGTGCGCGCCACGCCCAGGGCGGCGATGCGGTGCGGGGCCAGGGCGGTCAGCTCGGCCTCGCCGAACCGCACGCTGCCCGAGGAGGCGCGGTAGACCCCGGACAGGACGTTGAAGCAGGTCGACTTGCCGGCCCCGTTGGGCCCGATCACCGCGTGCAGGCTGCCCGGTTCGACGGTGAAGCCCACCGTGTCCAGCGCGGTGAGACCGGCGAAACGGACGGTGACGTCCAGGACCTCCAGTCGTGGAACGGACATGTCCATACCGCCCGGTTGGTATGTCGTGGTCACGCCGGCCTCCCGGGGTTCGTGCCGGTACGTGCCGCCCGGAGCGGACCGGTCCGGGGAAGACACCGGGGGCGTGTGCGGAGCGTCGGGCCGGGGCCGGTCACGCCGACCACCTCGCCAGGTTCGGGCGCGGGGAAGCGGGGACGGCCCGGCGGTCGTTCCCGGGGGCCGGCCCGGCCGGCTCGCCGTCCTCGACGCCCAGGTAGCGGCGGCGTACCTCGTCGCTCCGGGCGAGTTCGGCGGCCGGGCCGGAGAGCACCACCTCGCCCACCTCCAGCACGTACGCGGAGGAGGCCAGGGACAGCGCCGCCGCGGCGTTCTGCTCCACCAGGAGCACCGTCGTCCCCTGCTCGTTGATCTCGCGGACGGTGTCGGCGATCCTGGCCGCCATCATCGGGGCCAGGCCCAGGGTGGGCTCGTCCAGCAGGAGCATCCTCGGCCGGGCCATCAGCGCGCGGCCGATGGCGAGCATCTGCTGCTCACCCCCGGATAGCAGCCCCGCGCGCTGCCGGGCGCGCTCGGCCAGGACCGGGAAGAGCGTCAGCACGCGCTCCCTGGCCTCGGCCGCCGCCCGCCGGTCACGCGCGCCGAGCGCGCCGGCCCGCAGGTTCTCCTCCACGGTCATCCGCGCGAACACCCGGCGCCCCTCGGGGACCTGGACGACACCGGCGGCCACGACGGCCGAGGCGGCCGTACCGGACAGCCTCGCCCCGTCGAAGCGGATCTCGCCCGCGGTGACCCCGCCCCGGTGGAATCCGAGGGTGCCCGAGATCGCGCGCAGCAAGGTGGACTTCCCCGCGCCGTTGCCGCCGAGCACCGTGACGATCGAGCCGCGCGGAACGCGCAGCGAGATCCCCCGCAGGGCGGCGACCGGGCCGTAGCCCACCGCCAGATCCTTGACGGACAGCCCGAAGTCATCGGGCGGGCGAGGGTCGTGCGCGTCCATGTACATGCCTCCTGACAGCCGATGAACCGCACCCAACACAGGCGGTTCACCGGCGTCCAGAGGGCGGGGTGAAGTCGGGGCGGGCGCCCACGCCGGACGGGCACCGGTTGTGCACGGGCACAGCCGAGGATCACGAAACAGAACAGAACCTTGTTCCGCCAGGGGTGACGCTGGCACCATCGCCAGATGGGGACTCGCGACGTCACCGACGACGAAGTACGCAGAATCATGCGCCTGGCCGCCCAGCGGCTGATGCAGCGGCTTCCCGAGCTGGCCGACGAGCTCACCGCGAAGATCCGCGACACCGATGAGGCGTACCGCCGGATGGTGCCCACCGACGACCACTGGCAGAGCATCCACGAGGCCATGCGCCACGGCATCGGCGCGATCCTGCTGCCCCGGCCCGAGCGGCGCGACGTGCCGCAGGCGGAGACGACGGCGCGGCGCAGGGCCGAGCAGGGCCTGCCCATGGACTCGCTGCTGCGCAGCTACCGCCTCTCCGCGCAGGTGATGTGGGACGCCCTCATCGATGTGATCACCGAGGAGGAGATGGAGAGCCTTCCGGTGCTGATCCGCAGCGCCACCAAGGTGTGGCACGCCATCGACCGGCAGGCCATCGCCGCCGCCGACGCCTATCGCAGACGGGAGGCGGAGATGTTCGGGCGCACAGCCGAGCGGGTGCAGTCTCTGCTCGACGCGCTCCTGCGGGACCGGGCCGACGCCGCCCTGGTCCGCAACGCCGCCGCCGCGCTGGACCTGCCCGAACGCGGCCGGTACGCGGTGGTCATCACCCGGCTGCCCGGCCGCCCCGACCACGGGGACGAGGCCGTGCGGCCGACCGCCCTGGGCGCGATGCGGCTGCTGTGGCGGATGCGCCCCGACGACGAGGTGTCGGTCGTCCTGTTGCACGACGCGGGGATCGACGACCTCACCCGCGAGCTCCGTCCGTATGTCGCCGGGTACGCGGGGATCAGCCCCGTGGTCGAGGGCCTGGCCGAGCTGGGCCGCGCCCGGCGGCTCGCCGAGGTCGCCCTGCGGACCTGCGCGGGGGAGGGGCCGGAGATCGCCAGGCTGGAGGACCGGTTGCCGGCGGCACTGGTCGTCAGCCAGCCCGAGCTGGCCGGCCACCTCAGCGGGGCTGTGCTCCGGCCCATCCTCGCCCTCGACCAGGCCGACCGGGAGGTGCTGCTGGGCACCCTGGAGGCGTGGCTGCGGTGCGAGGGCTCGGCTGTCCGCGCCGCCGGACAGCTGTACTGCCACCGCAACACGGTCTTCAACCGCATCCGCCGCATCGAGCAGCTCACCGGCCGCTCGCTCTCGCGCCCGCTGGACATCGTGGAGCTCACCCTGGCCCTCGACGCGGTGCGGTTGCTCCCCGCGACGTGACGACCGCACGAGTTGCTCCCGCGGACGCTTAGCGAAACGCCCGACGGGGCAAGGGATATGGATACCTGCGCCAGGTTTGAGCCGAGGTGGTGTCGATGCTGATCGGTACGATTCTGCGAGGCAAGGGAACCGACGTGACGACCGTGCGCCCTGATGCGACGGTCACCGAACTCCTGGCCGTGCTGGCCGAGAACAACATCGGCGCCGTGGTGGTGTCCGAGGACGGCTCGTCGATCGCGGGTATCGTCTCGGAGCGCGACGTCGTGCGCCGGCTCCACGACCGCGGTCCGGGCGTGCTGGACGCCCCGGTGTCGTCCATCATGACGGCCGAGGTGCGCACCTGCCCTCCCGACGCCAAGGTCGACGACCTGCGGCACACCATGACCACGCACCGGATCCGGCACGTGCCGGTCGTGGTGGAGGGGCGGCTGGCCGGAATCGTGAGCATCGGCGACGTGGTCAAGAGCGCCATCGAGACGCTGGAGACCGAGAGGGCCTACCTGGTCGACTACATCCACCGCTGACACCGCCGGCGTCCGCCTCGCCGGGGGCGGCGCTCACCCGGGGCCCGCCGCGGCGGGGCCGGCGCCCGCCCGGCTGCCGCCGCGGGAGCCGTCCGGATCGTTCCGGCCGTCGCGGGAGCCGCCCGGACCCCGGACCGCAGCCGGGGACCGGGTCGCGCCCGTCCGGGCGGGCCCGGCGCCGCGCGCCGCGCCCGCCCGGAGCGGTCCGCCTACTGCACGGTTATCTTGTCGACCTCGATCGTCACGCCCTTGACCTGCGGCGTGGACGTGCCGGTCGTGATCGTCCCGGTTCCCGGGGTGACGCCCTTGACCTTCAGCGTGTAGGTCAGGCTGCCGCCCGGGGCGCCCGGCGTGCTGGACACCCGGAGGTCCTGGGTCGGCGGGCCGTCGATCTGGCCGCCGGCCGTGCCCTCCGCGTTCTCCGCGCCGACGGTCAGGCCGTAGCCCTCCGGCGTCGTGCCGGGCAGGTTGGCCGGGTCGTAGGTGTAGGTGATGTCCTCCGTCCCGTTCAGCCCGATCCACTGCTGGAACACCTTGGTGTCGGTGGTGCCGTAGATGTTCAGCCGCCACTCGACGACGAGCCAGTCGTTGACGCCGTCGGTCAGCGTCCCGACGAAGACGCCCGGCGCTCCGGTGCCGTCCAGGTCGGTCCAGTAGGGGGCGAGCACGTTGTTCGGCGCCGCCGGGTCCGGCAGCGACTGGGGGGTGACCTGGATGTCGGCCGAGCCCGAGGTGCCGCCCGCGACCGTGTAGCCGTTGGAGACGACGCCGATCCGGGTGTAGGTCCGGCCCGCGTACTGGAACGCCGGAACGGTGAAGTTCAGCGCCTGCTCGTCACCGATCGGCGTCGGCGCGATGCCGAAGGAGTCGAGCGGCAGGTACGGGGCGGGGCCGGTGCCCGGGGCGATGCCCGGCTTGTCCGGCTGCCTGGCCGCGAGGGTGGTCTTCACCGTCGCGATCTGGGAGCCGACCTTGGTGGCGCCGGTCACCGAGTTCAGGCGCAGCCTGGCGTCCAGCGTGCTGACCGCGGTCACCTCGGCGTCTTCAAGGGTGTTGTTCTGCACGCTGACGGTGCAGGTGGACTCGCCGGTGTCCCGGGCGATGGTGTCCGGTGTGCAGGTCTGCTCCACCGGGACCGCGCCCTCCTTGCGGAAGAACGCCACCGGCAGGTGCAGGTGGCGGGAGCCGCCCACCTGCTTGAGGTTCACCTGGCCGAAGTACTGCCCCTCGGGCAGGTCCGGTGCGGTGATCACCACGGTGATCTTGGTGCTCTTGCCCGGCTTGACGGTGAACAGGGGCGGCAGCACCGAGATGTTCGCGCCGTTCACGGTCGTGCCGCTCGCGGCGAAGGTGAGCGACTTGCCGGTGACGTTGGTGACCGTCCGCTTGGCGGTGATGAGGCCCGGCATGGTCGGGGCGTTCACCGACGGCAGGTTCAGGTCGATGCGGTTCAGCGGGTCGCCGGCCGAGGCGAGGAAGTTCGCCCCCGTCTCGTCCAGGGTCAGGCCGGGGTCGCCGGCCTTCGTCAGGTCGATGCGGCCGCCGCCGGTGTCGAACGGGTCGGCCGGGGTGACGCGGTCCTGCTTGGTGACCGACGTCTTGGCCGTCGTCTCCAGCGCGGACTTCACCTGGCCGGGCGTCCAGTCCGGACGCAGCGCGAACAGCAGGGCGGCGGCCCCCGCGACGTGCGGCGACGACATCGAGGTGCCGGAGATCACCTGGTACAGATTGTTCTGCGGCCCACCGGCCGGGCCCTCCAGCGTCGGCGTCTGACCCGCCACGATGTGCAGGCCGGGCGCGGTGACGTCGGGCTTGAGGAAGTCGCCGCCGGGTCCCCGCGAGGAGAAGGTGGTGATCGAGTCGCCCTGCCAGGTGGCCTCCGCGCCCTGGGTGAACGAGGCCGTCGCGCCGGGGTTGGCCGACAGGAAGGAGAGCAGCGTGTCGGTCTCGGGCTTGTCGACGTGGACCGAGGGGACCCAGTGGTTGTCGGTCATCACGTCCTGCGGCGTGGTGTTGTACAGGATCATTCCGGCCGCGCCGCCCTGCAGGACGTTGTGACTCTTGAGCACCCGGTTGGGGCCGCGTTCACAGGCGACGATCTTCCCGGTGAACAGGCCCGCCGGCGCGGGCGCGGTGCACAGCGCGTTCGAGTACGGCGGCGCCGAGGCGAGCACCACCGGCAGCGGCGAGGTGACGCCCGGCGTGATGGAGGCGCCCTTGACCGTGGCCTTCGCGCCACCGGAGCCGGTCAGCGTGATCGTCGACTGGTAGGTCCTGGTCTGCGTGGAGGCCGCCACGGTGGTCACCCACGGGCTGACGTGGTTGACGGTCGCCGCACCCGGGCCGGCGTTGCCCGCCGAGGCCGCGACGAGGACGCCCGCCGCGTAGGCGTCGAGGAAGGCCAGCTCCACCGGGTCGCTGTACGGGGAGGTGCCGCCCGAGATCGAGAAGTTGATCACCTTGACGCCGTCGAGGATCGCCCGGCCCACGGCCTGCGCCGAGTCGGAGGGGAAGCAGCCCTGCTCCCCGCAGACCTTGTAGACCGAGACGTGCGCCGCCGGGGCGATGCCGTGGATCGGTCCGCGGCTGATGCCCAGCGGGTTGGCGTCGGCCACCGGGCCGCCCGCCGAGGTGGTCGCGGTGTGGGTGCCGTGCCCGTTGGAGTCGCGGGCGCTGTCCGGGTAGACCTCACCGGGGTAGATCGAGTTGTAGGTCTCCAGGAACGGCGCGCCGCCGATCAGCTTGCGGTTGCAGGCGAAGGGGTCGGCCGCCGGGGTCTGCGGGTTGTCCCCGAAGTTGCAGACGCGCGGCGTGCCGTCCTTGGTCGGCGGCACCGGGGGCAGCGTGCCGGGGTCGGTGAACTGGGGATGCTCCGGCCAGGCGCCGGAGTCCAGGATGCCGACGACGACGCCCTTGCCGGAGGAGGAACTGCCGCCCAGCTTGCCGTAGATCGTCGGGGCCCCGATGAAGGCGGGGCTGGAGTTCGTGAGCAGCTGCTCGGGCTTGTCCTCCTGGACCGCGGCCACGCCGGGCAGCTTCAGCAGCGTGGCGGCCTGGTTGGCGGGGATGCGCAGCGCGATGCCGCCGTAGACGGTCCGCAGCCGCTGGCCGGCCTTGGCGCCCGGCACGGCCTTCGCCAGCGCGGTGAGGAAGCCGTTCTCGACCTCCTCGATGTGCTTCTGGTACTTCTTCGCGTCGCTGCTCTTGATATCGAGAGGCTTGCCGGTCTTGGCCGGGCTCGTCGCGGGAAGCCCGTCGAGCCCGCCCTGGTAGGCGGCGAAAGAGTCGTAGTCGAGCTTGACCATCACGTTGACCGTGGCGCCCGAGGTCGACTTCAGCAGCCCCTCGTCACTCCGGGCGAGCTTGCCGGTGGGCGATTTCGCGCCCTGGACCGGCTCCCCCCCGGTCAGGGGGGTGGCCGTCCACTTGGTGGACGGCGTGGGGGTGGGGGTGGGATCCGCGCTCGCCGGCGGCGCCATCGCCGCGACGAGCCCGACGCCGGCGGCGAGCACCGCCACGCGCCTGATCCTCGGTAAGTAGGGCTTCCTGGCCAACGAGACCTCCCTGTGGGGATGCATGAACCGCTCACGAGGCAGGGAGGGCGGGGCACCCGCATGCCAGGGGCAGGGCATGCCTGATGAGGCCTCGACCCTCCCCGTCGGGTGACGCGCGATCGGCCACCCGGTGAGGGTGGACGATCATGACAGGGAGACTAATCAGAGGTTATTTGTTTGCCTAGGTATTGAAATTGACACAATCATCGGCTGAATTGGTCAAATTTAGTGACGGAGTCGGCCCAGCGGTTCAGGAGAACGTCGTCGTGGCTGATGGCCAGCACCCCGGCGCCCGTCCTGTCCCGGTAGGCGGTGACGACCGCGACCAGGTGGGCCTGGGTGGAGGCGTCCAGCATCGTGGTCATCTCATCGCAGATCAGGTAACGCGGCTCCAGCGACAGCGCCCTGGCCAGGCAGGCCCGCTGGAGCTGGCCGTCGGAGACCTCGTGCGGGCGCCGGGTCAGCAGGTCGGCGGTCAGCCCGACCTCGGCGGCCAGCGCGCCCGTCCGCTCCGGGGCGGGCCTGCCCACCGCGGCCCGCGGCTCGGCGATGATCTCGGCGAGCGTCAGCCGGGGATCGACGGCCAGCCGCGGCTGCTGGTAGACCAGCGCCACCGAGGTGCGCAGCTCGCGGCTCGCGCGCTGCCGCCAGCCCCGCACGGGCCGGCCGTCCACCGTCACCGTCCCGGAGGCGGGCCGGAGCATCAGCGCCAGCACCCGCGCCAGTGTCGACTTGCCGCAGCCGCTGGGGCCGCCCAGGCCCGTCACCCGGCCGGGCCGCACGGCGAAGCCGACACCGTCCAGCACCGCCCGCCTGCCGTACCTGACGGTGACGTCCCTGGCCTCAAGCACGGCCGTCCTCCCGGGGGTGGTGGCAGGCCACGCCGTCGACCGTCGGCGGCGGGGTCCCGCAGGCGGGGCTCGCCGACGGGCAGCGCGGGGCGAAGGCGCAGCCGTCCGGCAGCCGGGTCAGCTCGGGTGGCATCCCCGGGACGGGGACGAACGCCCGGTCGGGCCGGGCGTCGAGGAGCCCGGCGGTGTACGGGTGGCGCGGGTGTCCCAGAACCCGCCCGGCGGGGCCGGTCTCGACCAGGCGGCCGGCGTACATCACCGCGAGGTCGTCGGCCACCTGCTCGGCCGCCCCCAGGTCGTGGGTGATGAGCAGCACGGCCCTGCCCTCGTCGCACAGTTCCCGCAGCGAGGCCATCGCGCGGTCCACCAGCGGCCGGTCCAGCCCGCTCGTCGGCTCGTCGGCCAGGAGCAGCCACGGGTCCCCGGCCAGCGCCATCGCGTTGGCCACCCGCTGGGCCATGCCCCCGGACAGCTCGTGCGGGTAGCGGTCGAGGTCGGCCGGGCGCAGCCCGTACCGCTCGGCGAGGGCGTCGGCCCTCTCCCCGGCCCGCGCGGCGGGCGTGCCCAGCTCCCGCAGCGCCTCCTGCAGTTGCGCCCGCGCGGTCCGCACCGGGGTCAGGTGGGTGGCGGGGCTCTGCGGGATCAACCCGACCGAGCGTCCGCGCACCCGCCGCGCCAGCACGGCCTGCGGGGCGCCGAGCAGCTCCGTCCGCTCGCCGCCCTGCTCCAGCCAGGCCTTCCCGGAGACCGTCGCGTTGCCGGGCAGCAGGCCGAGCAGCGCGTGCGCCAGCACCGACTTGCCGCAGCCGGACTCGCCGACCAGCGCCAGGCACCGGCCCGGTCGTACCTCGAAGCAGGCGCCGGACACGGCCCGCACGGTCGCCCCCGGGATCCGGAAGGAGACCGTCAGATCCTCCACGACGAGCGCGTTCACAGGGACAGCTCCGATCGCCGGCGGGGGTTGAGCCGGTCGCGCCAGTGCTGCGCGAGCACCGCCACGGCCAGCGTCGGGACCAGGATGAACAGGCCGGGAACCAGGCTCGACCACCAGTCGCCGGTCAGCAGCGAGTGCCGCCCATCATTGATCATGTTGCCGAGCGAGGCCAGATGGGCGGGGAGTCCCAGGCCCAGGAAGCTCAGCGCGGTCTCGTGCCAGATCGCGTGCGGCACCATCAGCACCGTGGCCAGCAGCAGGTGCGGGAGCAGGTGCGGCAGCAGGTGGCGGCGGATCACCCGTGAGCGGCTCGCGCCCCCGGAGATCGCGGCCTCCACGAACGGCCGCGACCGCAGCGACAGCACCTCCGCGCGGACGATCCGGGCCGCCGTCGTCCAGTGCGTGACGCCCACCGAGACGACCACCGCGGCCGGGCTCGGGGCGAACAGCGCCACGATGAAGATGCCGAACAGCAGGTGCGGCACCGAGGTGAAGCCGTCGACGAGCCGCATGAGCAGGCGGTCGGGCGTGCCGCCGAGGCTGCCCGCCGCCAGGCCCACCAGCCCGCCGATCACCATGCTGACCAGCGCGGCGACCAGGCCCACCAGGAACGACACGCGCAGGCCGTAGATCGAGCGCAGCAGCACGTCGCGGCCGACCTGGTCGGTGCCGAACGGGTGCGCGAGGGACGGGGGCAGGCCCGCGGCGCGCAGGTCCACCAGCTGCTGGTCGAGCCGGACGAGCGGCGGCACCAGCAGCACGGCCAGGGCCAGGACCGCCAGGGTGAGAGCGGCCAGGCGTACCTGACGCGGCACGCCGGCCCACGGGCGGGGTACGCCGGTCCACGGACGAGGCACGTCAGCCCACCCCCAGGGTCCGCACGCGCGGATCGGCGATCGTGTAGGCCACGTCGGCCAGCAGGTTCCCGCAGACCACCGCGAGGGTGCCCAGCAGGGTGAGCGCGGCCAGCAGCGGGAAGTCCACGGCCAGGGCCGCCTGCACCGAGGCCGAGGCGACCCCCGGCCAGGAGAAGACGGTCTCCACCAGGATCGCCCCGGTGACCAGCTCGGGGATCCGCGCGCCGAGGAGGGTCAGGAAGGGCAGCAGCGCCGAGCGGAGCGCGTGCCGGACGATCACCGTCCGCTCGCGCAGGCCGCGGGCGCGGGCGCCGATCACGAAGTCCTCACGCAGGGTGCCGATGACCGACTCGCGGACGTACAGGACGAGCCACGACGACTGGGAGATCGCCAGGACCGTCACCGGAAGGATCATGTGCACGGCCACGTCCGCCGCCTCCACGGTCGAGGAGCGGGCGCCGGTCAGACCGCCCGCGGGCAGCCAGCCCAGCTGCACCGAGAAGATCCAGATGGCCAGCAGCCCGGACCAGAACACCGGGGCCGCCTCGTTGGCGAACGCGCCACCGGTGATCACCCGGTCCAGCCACGATCCCTGCCGCCACGCCGCGAGGGTGCCCGCCACCAGACTTCCGGCCAGCATGAGCGCGATCGCCGCCGAGGTGGCGAGCAGCGTCCACGGCAGACGTTCGGCGATCACCTGCGCCACCGGCAGGTGCAGCGAGCGCGAGTCACCCAGGTCGCCGCGGAGCAGGTTGCCGGCCCAGGCGGCGTACTGCTCCAGGACCGGCCGGTCCAGGCCCCAGTTGGCCCGGATCCGTTCGACCACCTCGGGGTCGGTGACCATCGCCCGGTCTCCGAGGTACTGGCGGACCGGGTCGAACGGGGAGGCCTTGGCCAGGGCGAACATGCCCGCGGTCACCGCGACCAGCAGCGGCGCGGCGAACGCCAGCCGCCAGGCCACGAGTCGCAGGATCACCACCCCCGGTCCGCGGCGGGCGGACCGGGGCCCGGACCCGGTGCCGTCGGGGACGGGGGGACGTTCCGGTCCGCCGGCACCGGGCGCCGGTCCGTCGTGGCCGGGGGCGGGAGGGGTTTCCGGCGTCGAGCCGCCTGCGGCGGGCGAGGCGTCCGGGGCGCCACCGGGGGCGGGAGGGGTTTCCGGTCCGGGGTCGCCCGGGACGTGCTTCCCGGAGGGGGCGGGCCGCCTCACGCCGCCGGCTTCCAGGTGTGGATGTCGCGGAACAGGCCGCCGGTGGCGTGCTCGTGGGCGTCCACACCGGGCCGGATCCCCGTGTGGTTCCCGCGGATCACGTAGACGTGCTTGAGGAAGACGAGGTACGTCCAGACCTCGTCGTCGCGCACGATCTTCTGGAAGTCGAGGTAGGCCTTCCTGCGAACCGCCGGGTCGCCGGCCTCGCGCCCCGTCTTGAGCAGCCTGTCCACCTCCGGGTTGTCGTACCTGCCCGGATTGAAGAAACCCCGCCCGGCGTAGCCGGAGTGGAAGAGCTCGTAGTTGACGTAGTCGGGGTCGTACGGACTGCCCCAGCCCATGATCAGGGCGTCCTCGGACATGCGCGGCTCGATGGCGTCCCAGTCGAGCCCGGCCGGTTCCACGTCGATGCCGATCTTCCGGGCGTCGGAGGCCACGGCCAGCGCGAGCTCCTTGCGGAGCGTGTCGCCGGCCGGGTACATCAGGGTGAACTCGGCCCGCCTGCCGTCCCTGACCCGGATGCCGTCGCCGCCGGCCTTCCAGCCGCCGTCCTCCAGGAGCCTACGGGCGGCCTCGGGGTCGCCGGCCGGCGTGCCGGTCACCTCGGGGTTGTGCCAGGCGGTGTCGGGGGAGACGGGCCCGAAGGCCGGGGTACCCGCCCCGGCGAGGATGGTGTCCACCATCGCCCCGCGGTCGATCGCCAGGCCCAGCGCCCTGCGGATGGTCCGGTCGCCGGTGACCGGCTGTTCCAGCGGGAACATGATGCCGCGGTAGTCGGCGCTGGGCACCCGGTGGACCGTGACGTCCCGCCGACCGTCGAACTGCGCCGCGGCCTTCGGCGGCAGGATCGCGGCGTCGAACTCCCCGGCGGACATCCGCGTCGCCCGGACGTTGTCGTCCTCGGCGAAGGCCAGGACGAGCCTGGTGATGGCCGGGGCGCCCGCCCAGTAGTCCTTGTTCCCCTCCAGCACGACCTTGTCGCCGGGCGTGCGCGACACGAACCGGTAGGGTCCCGCGCCGACCGGTGGCTCGCCCGTCAGCGGGCTGCCCTGGGGCACGATGCCGAGCGTGGTGCGTTGCACCAGCGGCGCGTACGGGTGCTTCAACGTGAAGACCACCGTTCCGGCGTCCGGCGCGGCCACCCCCTCGATCGCCGAGTAGTCGCCCCGGATGGGGGAGTTGTTGGCCTCGTCCAGCAGCGCCTCGTAGGTGTACGCCACGTCGGCGGCGGTGACCGGCCTGCCGTCGTGGAACCGCACTCCCTCGCGCAGCGTGAAGGTGACGGTCTTCCCGTCGGCGGAGGTCACCGGCGCCGCCGCGGCCAGCGCCGGTCTCATCGTCAGGTCGGGCTCGCGGCTCATCAGGCCCTCGTAGATCAGCGATCCGCCGTCGGGGGAGTAGCCCATCACCGGGTTGAGGGTGTCGAACTCGGAGCCGAGGCCGATCACGAAGGCGTCGTCGGGCACCGGGGCGCCGGTGGTGGGTGCGGAGCAGGCGGCCGTGAGCAGGCCGAACGTGACGGACAGGGCGGCCAGGCGTCGGGCCAGCCTCATTTGACCCTCCAGAAATCGACAAAACCTCCCGGAACATAACCTTGTTGCGAGTAACTTGCAACTACCATTTAGTGGCGTAGACCGTGGCGTGCCCCCGACCGGGAGACCAAGCACGATGTGTCCCGGGCGGCCTGCCCGTGACGGACGTGAAGGCCGTACTCTGTGAGGGCTGACCCCGTGCCGACGCCGGCGCGGCCGGTCACCCGAATCGCCTGGCAAAGGGGATGGTTTGAAGCTCAAGCTGGATCTGCACCCCATCTACAACCGGGGCGGAGAGATCGACAAGGCGCTGCGGGGCGTCATCGACGAGGCCATCAGGAAGCGGGCCACCGAGGTCGAGATCATCCCCGGCAAGGGCTCCGGCCAGCTCAAGAAGAAGGTCCTGCGGTTCCTGGAGCAGAAGGAGATCAAGGCGCTCTACCACCGCATCGACAAGGACGCCAAGAACCACGGCCGCCTGTTCGTCTACTTCCGCCACAAGTAGGAAGGGCGGCTCCCCGGCCTGGGGAGACTGCCGTCCTGCCCTCCCTGACCCGGGATTTCCCGGCCCGCTGGATCTCGCTGGATCGCGGGTCGTCCCGAGGTGATGCGCCCCGGATGCACCATGTCGTATGGCCTGGACCGTCAGGTCCCTCGCGAGGTCTGCCACCTTTTCACGTACGACGTTCGGCGAGCTCTGCTTCGGCCTTGGCGTTCCCGTGCCCACGTCGGTGTCGGGCAGGGCAAGGCTCAGGATGTCCGGGCGTACCCGGAGACTCCCGCCAAGGCCTGATGACCCCCGTACCCGCGCGGTGTGACGCTCTCGGGTGTCGCGCAGCGCGAAGGCGTGCCGTCCCCGGCGTTCCGACACGCGCGAACTCCCGCCGGGAGGCGGGGCAGACCGTAGTCTTGGACCGCCGAGCCGACATCGACGAGGAGAAGCGGGATGACAGCCCTACCCGACGACAGCTGGCTTCTCAGCATCCGTCCCCAGCCCGCGCGTGTCACCGCGGAGGAGTACGACGCCCTCCCCGAGGAGATCGCCAGGGCCATCGAGATCGTCGACGGCTATGTGGTCTATTGTGCGGCTCCCACGCCCGATCACCAGACGGCGGGGCGGCGACTGGCCAACATGCTGGAGCGCCATGCCCGCGCCGCGATGAGCCAGGGCCACGAGTGCCTGGCCGTGAACAGTGACGTGGATCTGAGGCTGAGAGATCTGCCGCTGCTCAACCGGCGGCCTGACGTCGTGCTCTACCGATGCCTGGACCGGGAGCGAGGCGAACGGCTCAGGGCCGAGCACGCCCTGCTCGTCGTGGAGATCGTGTCTCCGGGATCCGAGACGCAGGACACGACCGACAAGCTGGGGGAGTACGCCAAGGCCGGTGTTCCGTACTACTGGATCGTCCGGCTCGACCGGACCGGGGTGTCGATCATCGAAAGGTACCGGCTGGATCGGGCGTCGATGCTCTACAAGCACACGGGCACCTTCATGAAGGACGAGCCCGGTGACGCTCCCAGCATCAGCAATCCGATTCCCGTCACGATCGAATGGTCCGAGCTGCAGTTCTGAGCGGGGGCGAACGGGCGTCGTGGGCCCGCCGGCGCCCTTACGGGGGTGGCGGCTGAGGGTCGGCTTCTACGGTGCCGGCCGCCTGCGGAGGCGGTCCGGGCCGGGCGGACCGTTCCGCGAGGCGTTCCAGGGCCGAGATCGCGTCGGCGGCCCGGTCGTGCGGGACGAACAAGTGGTCGTGGTGGAAACCGGCCACGACGTTGCAGCTCACGCCCGCCCGCGCCAGCTCGGCGGCGACCGCCGCGGTCAGGCCCACCGCCGCCAGGGCCGAGCGGACGCGCAGGGTGATCCAGGCGGCCACGTAGTCGTAGGGCAGCCCGGCGGCGTCGGCCTGCTCCCGCGGCACCACAAGCGTCAGGCCCTCGTCCTCGGCCACGGTCACCACCGGGGTGACGCCGTCCGGCACCTGGCCGCGCACCGTGGCGAACACGTATCGCCCGGGACGCAGATACGGGGACATACCTCGCAGCAGCGTCGCCAGGTCTCGCTCTCCCGCCACGAACGTCATGGTACGGATCATGTCACGGGCGCCGCGCCGCCGTTCCCTGACCGTTTCCCGCCCCGCGCTTCGGGACCGGTCCATTTCCCGGTGCGAGCCCGCGCCAACGGATCGACGACGGGCGGGCCGGTACGGCACCATTATGTGATCGCCTGACGGCAATGTCCCGACATGGCGATCGGTGAAGCTTTCGGCGGGTCGCGCAGTGCGGCGGGGTCCTGCCCGGGCGGTAACCGCACCCGGCTGGAACGATCTCGCAGAGAGCCCGCCGCGCCCAACTGCACATGTCTCACGTCCCTGGAAAGGCTCTTCCCCCCATGACCGATATCAACGCCCTCCTTGCCCAGCGCGCCGAGCTGGACCGCCTGATCGAGGAGCTCCAGTCCGGCGACCTGAAGGAGCGGGAGAACACGCTCGGCGCCATCCTGACCGCCGTCGCCGAGTGGGCCACCGCCCACGGCCACGAGGCGCTGCGGAGAGACCTGAAGAACTGGGAGTACGTCACCTTCGCCGGCATCGAGGTCGGCGTGGGCCACGACGGCGGCGACCGCTGGGGGCTGCCGCAGACCTCGGTCACCGTGATGGACTCCGTCAGCGGAACCGACGTGGAGTTCGGCACCACGCCTCCGCCGGTTCAGGCCGTCCTGGGCCTCCTGGAGGGCCTCCTGGCCAACCGCTGACCCGCGGTCCCGTGCCGGAGTGTCCTCACCCTCGGCCGAGGGTGAGGACACTCCGGCACGGGCGCCCGGGGCGGGCCGGGGGCTCAGAGCTTGCGGAAGGTCCTCGCCTCCTCCGCCGCGGCGAGGACGGCCTCCAGCGGGCTGCCCGCGCCCGCGGACACCGTGGCCGCGATGGCTCCCTCCACGAACGGCACGTCGGCGACCACCACCCGCTCCTCCTCGAAGAGCCGGGCGGTGAGCACCGCGCTTCCCAGGTCGGGGATGAGGATCACCCCGTCCCCCCGGTCCACCTCCGCGATCGCCGCCGCCACCAGGTCGGGGCTGGTGCCGAGGCCGCCGTCCTCGGCGCCCCCGGCCGCGGCCAGCGGGACGCCCGCGCCGCCGACCTGCGCGGCCAGCAGCGCGACCTCGGCCGCCAGCGGCCCGCTGTGCGAGATGAGGACGATGCCTACCACCACCGCGGCCCCTCTCGGTGTGATCTCTTCCCCCTCTTCGCCGGGACGGGGCCGCGGCCGGCCGAAGAACGCCGGGCGGTGCGCGGCGGGCATGGGGGCCGGGTCACCGGGCCGCCACCGTGGCCAGGGCGGTGAGGATGATCGCGGCGGAGGCGGCGCCGGGGTCCTCGTGCCCGACGCTGCGCTCACCCAGGTAGCTGGCCCGGCCCCGGCGGGCCTGCATCGGGATCGTGGCCTTGGCCCCGGCGCGGGCCGCCGACGCCGCGGCGCCGGTCGCCTCCCGCGGTTCCGCGCCCTCCTGCAGCGCCCGCCGCAGCTCCCGTACCGCCGGGGCGAGGGCGTCGACCATGGTCTTGTCGCCCTCGGCCGCCGACCCGAGCTTCTGCACCCCGGCCAGCCCGGCGTCCAGGGCGTCGCACAGCCCGGCGGGGGAGACCTCGGCGTCGTCGCCCAGCGTCTTGCTCATCTCCCGGAACGCGGTGCCGTACAGCGGGCCCGAGGCCCCGCCGACCTTGCGGATGAGCGTGACGCCCACCAGGTTCAGCAGCGCGGCGGGGGTGTCCGGCTCCTTGGCGGCCAGCGTCTGGACGACCGCGGTGAAACCCCGGTCGAGGTTGGTCCCGTGGTCGGCGTCGCCGATCGCGGCGTCCAGGCCGGTCAGCCAGTCCTTCTCGGCGGCGACGCGCCGGGCGCTCTCCTCGATCCAGGCGGTGAAGAAGGCGGTGTCCACGTCAGCGGCCCCAGCGCAGGGCGGGGGTCTCCACGGGAGCGTCCCACAGCCGGGTGAGCTCGTCGGTCAACCGGCAGACCGTGACCGAGAAGCCCTGCATCTCGAGGCTGGTGACGTAGTTGCCCACCAGGCTCCGGGCCACCGTCGCACCCTTCTCGGCGAGGTAGGCCGCGACGTCGGCGAAGGCGACGTACAGCTCGATCAGCGGGGTGCCGCCCATGCCGTTCAGCATCACCAGGGTGTCGCCGGTGACCGGCAGGTCCTCGTGGATGGCGTCCATCGCCAGGCGGACCAGTTCCCCGGCCGGGCGCATGGTCGAGCGGGTCCGGCCGGGCTCGCCGTGGATGCCGATGCCCAGTTCGACCTCGGCCTCGCTCAGCGCGAAGGTGGGCTTGCCCGCCGCCGGGGTGGTGCAGGCGCTGAGCGCCACCCCGAAGGAGCGGCTGCGGGCGTTGACCTCTCCGGCCACCCGCGCCACCTCGGCCAGCGGCGCGCCGTTCTCGGCCGCCGCCCCGGCGATCTTCTCGACGAAGACCGTGGCGCCGGTGCCCCTGCGTCCGGCGGTGTAGAGGGAGTCGCGTACGGCCACGTCGTCGTCGACCAGCACGCTCGCCACCTCCACGCCCTCCTCGGCGCTCAGCTCGGCGGCCATCTGGAAGTTCAGGACGTCACCCGTGTAGTTCTTCACGATGTGCAGGACGCCGGCCCCGCCGTTCACCGCCGAGGTGGCCTCGATCATCTGGTCGGGCACGGGGGAGGTGAAGACCTCACCGGGGCAGGCCGCGTCGAGCATCCCGTACCCGACGAAGCCCGCGTGCAGCGGCTCGTGCCCGGAACCGCCGCCCGACACCAGCCCCACCTTGCCGGGGCGGGGCCCCGAGGCCCGGAACACGATCTGGTTCTCCACGTCCACCCGCAGCCCGGGGTGGGCCGCCGCGAGGCCGCGCAGGGCGTCCGGCACGACCGACTCGACGCCGTTGATGAGCTTCTTCACACTTTCCAAGGTTGTCCTGTTCCCCGGAGATGGCAAGCACCGACAGGGCCTCCGGCCGGAAAACCCCGGCGGGGGATCGTGACCGGACCGTGGTCCGCCCGCGGATCCGCCGAGGTGGCGGCGGCCGCGGCGCTGTAGGAGGATCTGGCCAGGTCGTGTTTGATACCGGAGGCAGGAGACGTCATGTCGGTGTTGCGGGATTTGGTGGAGAGCATCCGTAACGGCGGGATCGAGGTCGTCGACCTCACCGCGCCGCTGTCGTCGCAGACGCCGATCCTGCGGCTGCCCGAGCCGTTCGGCAACACCGTCCCGTTCACGCTGAAGGAGATCAGCCGGTACGACGACCGCGGCCCCGCCTGGTACTGGAACGACATCGAGACCGGCGAGCACACGGGAACTCATTTCGACGCGCCGATCCACTGGGTCACCGCCAAGGAGGGTGAGGACGTCTCGCAGGTGCCGGTCGGCCGCCTGATCGCCCCCGCCGTGGTGCTCGACTTCGCCGCCGAGGCGGCCGCGGACCCCGACTTCCTGCTCCGGATCGAGCACGTCAAGGCGTGGGAGGAGGCCAACGGGCCGCTGCCCGAGGGCGGGTGGCTGCTCTACCGCACCGGCTGGGACGCCTACGCCCACGACCAGGAGCGTTTCCTGAACGCCGACGAGACGGGCCCGCACACGCCCGGCGTGTCGGTCGAGTGCGCGAGGTGGCTGGCCGAGGAGACCCCGATCGCCGGGCTGGGGGTGGAGACCGTGGGCACCGACGCGGGGGCCGCGCACGGGTTCGACCCGGCCTTCCCGTGCCACTCGTTCCTGCTGGGCGCCGGGAAGTACGGCCTGACCCAGCTGCGCAACCTCGACCGCCTCCCGGCCACCGGCGCGGTGGTCGTCGCCCCGCCGCTGCCCATCGTCGGCGGCTCCGGCAGCCCGGTGCGGGTGCTGGCCCTGGTCGAGAGGTGAACGTCGCCGAGGCCGTGGGCCGGACTCTCGCCGCACTCGGTGTCGAGACCGTCTTCGGGGTGGTCGGCAGCGGCAACTTCCACGTGACCAACGCCCTGGTCGCGCACGGCGCGCGCTACGTCGCCGCGCGTCACGAGGGCGGCGCGGCGACCATGGCCGACGCCCACGCGCGGCTGAGCGGCCGGGTCGGTGTGCTCACCGTGCACCAGGGGCCGGGCCTCACCAACGCGATGACCGGAATCGCCGAGGCCGCCAAGAGCCGCACCCCGCTCGTGGTGCTCGCCGGGGAGGCGACCGGGCGCCGCTCCAACTTCTTCGTCGACCAGGCCGCGCTCGCCGAGGCGGTGGGCGCGATCTCCCTGCGGATCGGATCCGCCGAGACCGCCGTCGGCGACACGGCCGAGGCGCTCCGCACCGCCCGGGACGACCGCCGCACCGTCCTGCTCAACCTTCCGCTGGACGTCCAGTCCCGGCCCGTCCCGGACGCCTCCGGGGCGGGCATCCCCGTCCCCGCCCGTGTCCCGGCCGGGGGCGCGCTCCCGGCGGCGGAGGAGGCGGCGCGGCTGGCGGAGATCCTCGCGGCGGCGCGGCGCCCGGTCTTCGTGGCCGGACGGGGAGCGCGCGGGGCCCGGCGCGAGATCGAAGGGCTGGCCGACCGGGTCGGCGCGCTGCTGGCCACGTCCGCCGTCGCCAAGGGCCTGTTCCGGGGCAGCCCCTGGGATCTGGACGTCAGCGGCGGTTTCGCCTCGCCGCTCGCCGCCGAACTGATCCGCGGCGCCGACGTGATCGTGGGCTGGGGATGCGCGCTCAACATGTGGACCATGCGCCACGGCACGCTGATCGGCCCGGACACCACCGTCGTCCAGGTCGACCTGGACGACGACGCCCTCGGCGCCCACCGCCCGGTCCACCTCGGCGTCACCGGCGACGTCGCCCGCACCGCCCGTGCGGTCATCGACCTGCTCGGCGGCGTCCCGTACACCTCCGGGCGGGATGCCGGGGACGGCTCCCCGGGCGGAGCGGGCGACCGGGCCGGGTACCGCTCTGCGGACCTGGCCCGCCGGATCGCGGCGGGAATCCGGTGGCGGGACGTCCCCTACGCCGACGAGGGCGGCGAGGGCAGGATCGACCCCCGCACCCTGACGATCGGGCTGGACGACCTGCTCCCCGCGGAACGTGTCGTCGCCGTTGATTCCGGAAATTTCATGGGTTATCCGTCGATGTTTCTCGATGTCCCTGACGAGGCGGGCTTCTGCTTCACGCAGGCGTTCCAGTCGATCGGCCTGGGCCTGGCCACCGCGATCGGGGCGGCCCTGGCGCGGCCGGACCGGCTCCCGGTGGCCGCGCTGGGCGACGGCGGCGCGCTGATGGGCATCGCGGAGCTGGAGACCGTCGTCCGGCTCGGCCTCCCGATGGTGATCGTCGTCTACGACGACGACGGCTACGGCGCCGAGGTGCACCACTTCGGCCCCGACGGGCACCCCCTGGACACCGTGACCTTCCCGCCCGCCGACATCGCCGCCATCGGCCGCGGCTTCGGCTGCCAGGCGGTCACCGTACGGGACCGGGAGGACCTCGCCGCGGTGGCCGGCTGGCTGGACGGCGCGCGGGACCGCCCGCTCCTGGTCCACGCCCTGGTGAGCCGCGCCCGTGGTTCGTGGTGGCTGGAGGAGGCGTTCCGCGGCCACTGAGACGCGCTCCACCGGCCCGGCCGGCCGGGCCGGTGGAGGGGGAGCGGGAGGGGGTCACGGGGACGGGGCTGAGGTACGGTTCAGCCATGGCTGAGATCGTGTACCCCCCGGTCATCGGGGCGGCGTTGACCCTGTTCCGCGCGCTGGACCTCAAGATCCGCATTGAGGGCGCCGACCGTATCCCGCGCACCGGCGGAGCCGTGCTGGTCAGCAACCACATCAGCTATCTCGACTTCATCTTCGCGGGCCTGGCCGCGCGCCCCTCCCGGCGCCTGGTGCGCTTCATGGCGAAGAAGGAGGTCTTCGACCACCGGATCTCCGGCCCGCTGATGCGTGGCATGCACCACATCCCGGTCGACCGCGCGGCCGGGGCCGCCGCGTTCGGCGCGGCGCTGAAGGCGCTCCGGGCCGGCGAGGTCGTGGGCGTGTTCGCCGAGGCGACGATCAGCCGGTCCTTCACGGTCAAGGAGATCAAGAACGGCGCGGTGCGGATGGCCGTGGGGGCGAACGTGCCGATGATCCCGGTCGCCCTCTGGGGCACCCAGCGGCTGTGGACCAAGGGTCGTCCCAGGAAGCTGCTCCAGCGGCACGTGCCGATCACGATCCTCGTCGGCGAACCCATGCACCCCAAGCGCGGCGACGACTACGACGCCGTCACCGCCGACCTGCACGGGCGTATGAGTGCCATGCTCGACGAGGCCCAGCGGGGCTATCCGGAGATCCCGCCGGGCGTGTGGTGGCAGCCGCGGCACCTCGGCGGCACCGCGCCCACCCCGGAGGAGGCCGCCAAGCTCGACGCCGCCGAGACGGCGGCCAGGGCGGCCGGGAACACGCCCTGAGATCCCGGCGCGGGGCGCGGGCGCCCCGCGTGGGCACGCCCCGGAACGGGCACGGTGCTCGGTGCGCCTCAGGAGAACCGTGCGCAAACCGTTACATAGCGGTAAATTATGAGATATACGGACATTTGTGATTCTCTCTGCAAGCCAGTGGCAATTGGGTCGCAAGGGACATGGTCCATCCTGGTTGCATGAGTGACGCCCTTGAGAACATCGCGAACGCCTTCCAGCCGGGGCCGACCCCCGGCCCCGGCCGTAGCCCGGGGCCGATCGGCATGGCCATCCTGCTTCTCCTCTGGGCGGGTCTGGGCGTGCTGCCCTTCGTGTTCGCGGTGTCCGACCTCAAGCTGGCGACCGGCTCCATCGGCACCCCCGGCACCCTCACCGTCCTCTCGTGCGAGGACCTGGGCGAGGGCCGCTACGACTGCAAGGGCAGCTTCGCGCCCGACGGCGGCGGCGCCGCGATCCCGGTCGACGCCTCGCCCGACTCCACGGCCGGCGACGTCAAGCGGGCCCAGCTCACCCCCGAGGGCGACCGCGCCGTGCCCAGCGGCACCACCGGGATCCTGGCCGCGCTGACCATGCCGTTCCTCGGCGTGGGCGTGCTGGCCTTCCTGCCCTACGTGGTCATGTACGTCTTCGGGGTGCGGCGGGGCCGCCGCGCCGCGGTGGCCTTCGGCGGCCTCCTCACGGCCGTCTCGCTCGCCGGAGTCCTCGTCGGCCTGGTCGCCGCCTACTCCTGAGCTCTCCCGGTGGCCGCTCGGCGGCCGGCGTCACCTGACGCCCGGGGCGGATGCCTCTTCCCCCGGGAAGGGGAGGATGTCAATAGCATCGTCGGCGAGCCGTGGGGGCCGCACCCCACCATTCACCTGTGAAGAGGCATCCGATGATTTTCATTACCGCGAAGTTCCGCGTACTGCCGGAGCACGCCGACCGGTGGCCCGAGATCGCCGGGGAGTTCACCCGGGCCACTCGCGACGAGCCGGGCTGCCTGTGGTTCGACTGGTCCCGCAGCGTCGAGGACCCGGCCGAGTACATCCTGGTCGAGGCTTTCCGCGACGCCGAGGCCGGGGCGGCGCATGTCCGGTCCGAGCACTTCAGGGAGGCGCAGCGGACGTTGCCGTCCCATCTCGCCGAGACGCCCCGGATCGTCAACACCACGGTTCCGCAGGACGACTGGTCCGTCCTGGGGGAGATGGCGGTGCCCGAGCGGGACTGAGCCCGCCGGAGGGAAAGACGTCCCCGTGACGGCCCGTGGCCCTGTCACGCGGGACCGTGGCCGGGAGGCCGTCTCCCCGGCCGCCCGGGAGCCGCCGGTCCGGGGGGCCGGCAGTCATGGCCTGACGAGCGGGCTTGACCCGTACGGGTTCGCCGGAGGCCGCGGGCCGGGGCCACCTTGCGTTCTCATTATTGAGAATAGTAATGTTCTCAATTGTGAGAAAGGCTGAAGCGGTTCTCCACCCGGTACGGCTGCGCATCCTGCAGGCGTTCATCGGCCCGGAGACTCTGACGGTCCGCGATCTCGCGGACCTCCTGCCGGACGTGCCGCAGGCCACGCTGTACCGGCACCTGAACACGCTGACCGACGCCGGAGTGCTGCGGGTCGCTGAGGAGCGGCGCGTCAGGGGCGCGGTGGAGCGGGCGTTCGCGCTGCCCGACGTCTCCGGCGCGCTGACCGGCGCCGACCTGGAAGGCGCCACCCCCGACGACCACCTGCGCTACTTCGCCGCCTTCCTGGCCGCGCTCCAGGGGGAGTTCGCCCGCTACCTGGGCCGTCCCGGCATCGACCTGGCGGCCGACGGCGTCGGTTACCGCACCTTCGTCGTCAACCTGACCGACGAGGAGTTCCTCGCCTTCATGGCGTCGCTGAACGAACTGGTCGCGAAGGCGGCCGCCAACCCTCCCGCCCCCGGCAGGCGCCGCCGCGCGTTCGCGCGCGTCGTCATGCCGCTCCCCGAGAAGGACTGACCCGATGGCGCACATCGAACTGACCGCCGACACCCTGACCGTGCACGTGGAGGGCCTGAACCGGCTCCTGGCGCTGAAGTCCCGCCTGGAGGTCCCCCTGGCGCACGTGCGGCACGCCGAGGTCGGCGGGCCGTCCTCGCCCGGCGGTCTGCGCGCCCCCGGCACCCGGATCCCCGGAGTGATCAGCGCGGGCACCTTCCACGTCGACTACCGCAAGGTCTTCTGGGACGTCCGTGACCCGGCCAAGGCCGTCGTCATCGACCTGAGCGGTGCCGACTTCGACCAGCTCGTCGTCGAAGTCGACGACCCGCAGGCGGTCGCCGCCTCGATCCGCGCGGCGCTGCGATGACCGCCACCCGGACCCTGCGCAGGGCCGTCCTGTGGACGGTGCCCGCCGTGGCCGCCGTCGCCGTCCTGTTCGCGGCCGCGCTGGCGCTGTGGCTGGCCGCGCCCCGCTGGGGCGCGATCGCCCTGGGTGCGGGCGGCTGGCTGGCCGCGCTCGTGCTGCGCGGCCCGATCATCGCCGCGGTCGCCAAGCTTCCCCGGGAACGGGCCGCGACCGTCATCGGAGCGGCCTCGGGCCCCTGCGAGGAGATCGTCCGGTTGCTGCTGGTCCTGCTGCTGGTCTCCGGCTTCCCCGAGACGCTGTGGGCCGGGTACGGCTGGGCGGCGATCGAGATCGTCTACACCATGGTCAACGCCCTGGCCATCCGCTCCCTGCTCGGCAGGACGGACGAGAAGTCCCTGGAGGCCCGCCGGATGCTGGAAGCCCAGGGTGTCCTGCGCGCCGACGGCCCGCTGTGGGCCGCGGTGGAACGCACCGGCGCCGGCATGTTGCACATCGGCCTCACCCTGCTGCTGGCCTGGCAGCCCTGGCTGGTCCTGGTCACCATCCCGCTGCACTCGGCGGCCAACCTGCTGGCCGTCCGCCTGATGCGGACCTCCCTGGCGCTGACCGAGGTCCTGGTGGCGGCCGTCGGCGCCGCGGCCTTCGCGCTCGGCCTGGCCTGCTGGTGAGCGGACCGGCGTCCCGGAGACGACGACGTCCGGGGCCCAGCCGGGATCCGGGCCCCGTCGTTCTCCGGCTGTTCCGCTTCCCCCAGGCCACCGGCGAGGAAGTGAACGAGCTGCTCCGGCGGGCCGCGGCCCCGGTGAGCGGGCGGGAGGAGCGCAGGCCGCCCGTGGGCTGAGGGCCTTCGGCCCCGCCCCGCCGGCGTGGCGGGAGGACAGGGCCGTCCGGGCCCGGCCCGCCGCCCGAGGACGCGGCGGCCGTCTCGTGGAGGCGACGCCGGCCGAGGCGGGGAGAGCGCCTGTCAGGGGACCGGAGGCGTGTCGGGGATGGGCGGAAGACCGAATTCGAGGGACACCTGAAGCTCCGCCTGCGGGGGCCGGCGGCGCAGCCGTACGCGTATGCTCGGGATCCGCCGGCCGAGCTGGTCGAGAGTCTCCACCAGGGGAGTGATGTCCCAGCGGTCGTGGACGCGGTGTCCGCGCAGGAACAGCGCGAGGCCGCGGTCGAACTCGCGTCGCAGGGCTTCGTCGTCGTGGACGTAGCGGATGGTGAGCTCCTGGCTCCGGTCGTCGTCGGTCATCGGACGCCTGCCTGTGATCGGGATCGTGTGCGGGGAGAGGCCGGGGCCGTCCCCTCGGGGACGGGTCACCGGCTCACCACGGTGTGCTCCGCCCGGGAGGGCGGCGAACAGCGATCGCGGTGATCCCCTTCCGGGTGGTTCTCCCGCTCTCCACGCTGGCCGGGGGCTTCGCCGGGGGACAGGGCAGAAGGCCCCGCGGGCGGGGGACTTCCGTACCGTCGCCCGCCGCGCCGTCCCCGGTGGCCCCGGTCCCTCTCCCCTCGGCGGCCCGGAGGGCGCCGCGGGGGAGCGGGGTCAGGAGGCCGTGGAGTCGCGGATGACCAGGCGGCAGGGGAGCCGGTGGACCCCGGGGGTGGCCTTGCCGTCGATGGCGGCGAAGAGGTGCTGGGCGGCGGTGCGGCCGAGGATCTCCAGGTTCATGTCGACCGACGTCAGGGCGGGGCGGGTCTGGATGGAGAACACGTCCCAGTTGTCGTAGCCGATGACCGCGATGTCGTCGGGCACCCGCCGTCCCCGCTCCCTGACCGCCTCGACGAATCCCGCGGCGATCTGGTCGCTGCCGCAGAACACCGCGTCGACCTCGGGCTGGCCCATCAGGAGCATCTCGGCGGCGTGCCGGCCCCACCGCTGCGACCAGGCGCCGTACAGCGTCTCGCCGGCCTGCGGAACGCCGGCCTCCTCCAGCGTGATCCGCAGCCCCTGCGCCCTGTCGGCGGCGGCCTTGTAGTCCATCGGCCCGGTGACGTGCGCGATCCTGCGGCGTCCCAGGGCCAGCAGGTGCCGTACGGCGAGCGCGGCCCCGCCCACGTCGTCGGGTACGAACGACACGTCTTGCGGGTCGTTGGACGCCCCGTAGGCGTACACGACGGGAATGGGCAGGTCGCGGCTGATGGAGGGCCGGGTGTTGGTGCTCTCCCCGACCACGATGAGGCCGTCCACGCGCCGGGACAGGAGCGTGCGGATGTAGTGCTGCTCGCGGATGGCGTCGCCGCGGGCGTCGCACAGCATGACCGCCATCTCTCCCGCGCCGAAGGCGTCCTCGGCGCCCAGGAGCACCGGGATCCCGAACCTGCCCACGCTGTCGCTGGTGAGCAGCCCCACCGTGCGGGTCTGACCGGTCAGCAGCCCTCTGGCCAGGGCGTTGGGCCGGAAGGACAGCTCCTCGGCGGCCTCGATGACGCGCTGCCGCGTCTCGGCGCGCACGTCCTCCTTGCCGTTGAGCGCCTTCGACGCGGTGGCGATCGACACCCCGGCCAAGGATGCGACGTCACTGATGGTCACGGCACGTGATCGCCTACTCACCATGTATCGAAATCCTTTTCTTTGACCCTAGGCAGACCATAGGAGAGGTCGTGCCTGGAGGCAAGCCGATCCCCTATTGACACCCTCTTATGTTTCCCTTACGTTTCCGAAAACCTTTTAGTTCTGTTTCGCGCGTCACGGGGGGACGCCGGGAGGAGAAGGTCATGACCCCACGTTCACCCCGACGCCGACTGGCCGGGGTCGCCCTGTTCGCACTCGCCGCCGTGACCGCCTGCGGCGGGGCGGAGCAGCAGACCGCCCGCCCCGCAGAGCAGGGCGTCACGATCACGATGTGGACCCGAGCCGCCACCCAGGCGCAGAGCGAGAGACTGGTGGCGGCGTACAACAAGAGCCATAAGAATCAGGTCAAGCTGACCGTCATCCCCACCGACAACTACCAGCCGCGGATCGCCGCGGCGGCGGGCGCCCGGCAGCTTCCCGACGTCTTCGCCGCAGATGTGATCTTCGTTCCCAACTACACCTCCCAGGGCCTGTTCCTGGACGTCACCGACCGGGTGGCCGCGCTCCCCTTCAAGGACTCCCTCGCCCCCTCGCACATGAAGCTCGGCACCCGGGACGGCAGGTTCTACACCCTGCCGCACACCCTGGACCTGTCGGTGTGGTTCTGGAACAAGGACCTGTACGAGAAGGCCGGGCTCGACCCCGAGAAGGGCCCCACGACCCTCAAGGAGTTCGCCGAGCAGGCCACCACCGTCGACGAGAAGCTCGGCAAGGACGGCAAGGTCCACGGCACGTTCTTCGGCGGCAACTGCGGCGGCTGCTACGTCTTCACCTTCTGGCCCTCGGTCTGGGCCGCCGGCGGCCAGGTGATGAACCCCGAGGGCACCGCCTCGTTCAACGACCGGGCGCCGATGACCGATGTGTTCAAGGTCTACCGCGACCTGTACGCCAAGGGCGTGACCGGGCCCACGGCCAAGGAGGAGCAGGGCCCGACCTGGACCGGGTTCTTCCCCAAGGGGGAGATCGGCGTGATGCCGATGCCGTCGACCACGCTCGGCTCGATGCCGAAGGACATGAAGATCGGCGTCGCGCCGATCGCCGGACCGGACGGCGGCGAGTCCACCTTCGTCGGCGGTGACTCCATCGGCATCTCCGCCACCTCCGAGCACGCCGACGCGGCCTGGGAGTTCCTGGCCTGGACCGTCTCGGACGAGGCCCAGGTGGAGGTGATGGCGAAGAACAAGGACGTGCTCGCGCGCACCGACCTGGCCGGCAACAAGTACTCGTCCGAGGACCCCAGGGTGGTGCTGATCAACTCGCTGGTGGCCAAGGGGCAGACGCCGTACGCGCCCCGCTTCGGCGAGACCTTCAACGATCCGCAGGGGCCGTGGCTGCGCCTGGCCCGCGAGGCGGTCTTCGGGGACGCGGGCAAGCTTCCCCAGCGCAACGCCGAGATCGACAAGTCGCTGCAGCAGTAGGCCACGGCCGAGGAGGAGCAGGATGAGTATCACGCTGGACCGGCCGCCGCGCGGGACCGCGCACCAGTCCGCCCCGTCGCCTCCGCCGTGGTGGCGCGGCCGGAAGGCGCAGGGCTGGGCGTACGCCGCGCCCACGGCGCTGATCGTCGGCGTGCTGTTCGTGGTGCCGCTGATCCTGGTGGTCTGGATGTCGCTGCACCGCTGGCCGCTGCTCGGACCGGCCACGTTCAACGCGCCGGACAACTACACCAAGATCGCCGACAACCCGCTCTTCCTCGACGCCGTGGTCTTCACGCTGAAGTACACGGTGATCATCACGGTCCTGCTCTCGGCGGTGGCGCTCGGCCTGGCCCTGCTGGTGCAGGAGCGCAGGCCGGGCGTCGGGTTCTTCCGCACCGCCTTCTTCCTGCCCGGGGCGGTCGGCTTCGCCGCGGCGGCCCTGCTGTTCTACGGCATGCTGAACAACGAGTTCGGCCCGATCGACCCGCTCCTGCAATCCCTGGGGATCACCGACGAGCCGGTGAAGTGGATCGGCACCCCGGACGCGGCGCTGTTCTCCACCATCGCCCTGGTGCTGTGGCGGTTCGCCGGGTTCAACATGCTGATCCTGCTCACCGGGCTGCAGGCGATCCCGGTCGAGGTCTACGAGGCGGCCCGGTCGGACGGCGCGAACCGCTGGCAGATCTTCACGAAGATCACGATGCCGCTGCTGCGCCCGACGATCGCGCTGATGCTCATCCTGAGCGTCACCGGCTCGCTGCTGGCCTTCGACCAGTTCTTCATCTTCACCAACGGCGGCCCGGACAACAGCACGGTCTCCATGGTCATGGTCGTCTACCGCGAGGCGTTCTTCCGCTTCGACCTGGGCGGGGCCGCCGCGATCTCGGTCGTCCTGCTGGTGGCGCTGGTGGCGCTCAACGTGCTGCAGATGCGAGTGCTCAGGAGGTCCCGATGAGAGCAACCCGGTACTACACGACGGTGTCCGCCCTGGCGGTGCTGTTCCTGTTCCCCCTGGTGTGGAGCGGCTGGGCGTCGCTGGAGGACCCGGGCGACTACCTGGAGATGGCGCGCTTCGGCGAGGGCCTGGGCACGTACCTGACCAACAGCGCGCTGGTCTCGGCGATGACCGTGGGCGGCACGCTGGTGGTCTCCGCCCTGGGCGGCTACGCCTTCGCCCGCTTCGACTTCCCGGGGAAGAACCTGCTGTTCCTGGCCACGCTGGCGATCCTGATGGTGCCCTACGCGACCATCCTGATCCCGCTGTACGTGCTGCTCGGCCACCTCGGCCTGCAGAACTCCCTGGTCGGGCTGAGCCTGGTCTTCGTCATGTTCCAGCTGCCGTTCGCGCTGTTCATGATGCGCAACGCCTTCGAGGCGATCCCGCGCGAACTGGAGGAGGCCGCCCTGGTCGACGGCTGCGGCACCTTCCGGGCCTTCTCCCGCATCCTGCTGCACGCGGTGCGGCCCGGCCTGATCACCGTCGGCCTGTTCGCCTTCCTCGCCTCGTGGAACGACTTCTTCGCGCCGCTGATCCTGCTCAACGACGGTGCGAGCTTCACCCTGCCGGTGGCCGTGGTCAGCATGACCCAGCGCACGTTCGGCGCCGTCGACTACGGCATGTTGCAGGCGGGGGTCATGACCATGGCCGTCCCCTGCCTGATCCTCTTCCTCGTTCTCCAGCGCCACTACGTGCGCGGATTCATGTCAGGAGCTCTACGTGGCTAGTCCCGTCGTGCCCTCCTCGGGCGTGCTGTCCCCCCTTGGCCTCGACGCCGTGCGGCTCGCCCCCGGTTTCTGGGGCGACCGGGTGACGCTCAACCGCGACGTCATCATCGCCCACTGCCAGGAATGGATGGAGCGGGAGGGCTGGATCGGCAACTTCCGCGGCACGCGCCCCCGGCGGGGCAGGGAGTTCAGCGACTCGGAGATCTACAAGCTGCTGGAGGCCATGGCCTGGGCCGACCACCCCGCGCTGCCTGAGCTGGCCGCCGTCGTCGCCCGCGCCCAGGAGGACGACGGATACCTCAACACCCGCTGGAGCGAGGCCCGCTACACCGACCTGGAGTGGGGGCACGAGCTCTACTGCTACGGCCACCTGATCCAGGCCGGCGTCGCCCGGCTGCGGGCGCACGGGGAGGACGAGCTGACCGGCGTCGTCCGGCGCGCGGCCGACCACGTGTGCGACCGTTTCATGGACACCACGCAGACGTGCGGGCACCCGGTCGTGGAGATGGCGCTCGTCGAGCTGTACCGGGCCACCGGCGCCGAACGCTACCTGGAGATGGCGCGCCGCTTCGTCGAGCGGCGCGGCCTGCCCGCGCTCGGCGACATCGCCTTCGGCCGCGCCTACTTCCAGGACGACGTGCCGGTACGGCAGGCCCAGGTGTTCCGCGGGCACGCCGTACGGGCGCTCTACCTGGCCTGCGGCGTGGTCGACGTGGCCGTGGAGACCGGGGACGCCGAGCTGCTGAAGGCGGTCGAGGCCCAGTGGGAGCGCACGGTGGCCCGGCGCACGCACCTGACCGGCGGGATGGGCTCGCGGCACACCGACGAGTCGTTCGGCGAGGACTTCGAGCTGCCGCCCGACCGGGCGTACTCGGAGACCTGCGCGGGCATCGCGTCGATCATGCTGGCCCACCGGCTGCTGCTGGCCACCGGGGACGCGCGCTACGCGGACCTGGCCGAGCGGACCATGTTCAACGTGCTGGCCACGTCCCCGGCGCTGGACGGGCGGTCGTTCTTCTACGCCAACCCGCTCCAGGTGCGGGTTCCGGCCGAACCGTCCGACGGGGTCAACCACGCGCCCGAGGGCGGTCTGCGCTCGCCGTGGTTCGACGTGTCGTGCTGCCCGAACAACATCGCCCGTACCCTCGCCTCGCTGCCCGCCTACCTGGCCGCGGCCGACGGGGAGGGCGTGCGCGTCCACCACTACGCGCCCGGCGAGATCCGCCACGACGGCCTGGTGCTCCGGGTGGAGACCGGCTACCCCTGGTCCGGCCGTGTCACCGTGCACGTCGTCGAGGGCCGCGCCGGACGGATCTCCCTGCGCGTCCCGCCGTGGGCCGCGGGCGCGACCCTCTCCCACGGCGGGACGTCGAGACCGGTCGGGCCCGGGTACGCCACGGCCGAGGGCGACTGGCGGCCGGGCGACGAGATCCGCCTCGACCTGCCGCTGGAGCCCCGCTGGATCTTCCCGGACCGGAGGGTGGACGCGGTGCGCGGGTGCGCGGCCGTCGAGCGCGGCCCGCTGGTCTACTGCGCCGAGTCCGAGGGCGACGACCCGCCGCTGGCACGGGTCGCGGTGGATCCCACCCCGCCGGTCGAACACCACGCGGACGGGGTCGTCGAGCTGGACGTCGCGGCGCGCCTGACGTCCGCCGCCGAGGACGCCTGGCCGTACACGCGCGACCACCCGCGGGCGAGCGAGGAGAAGGTCTCGCTGCGGCTCGTCCCCTACCACCGCTGGGGCAACCGCGGCCCCGCGACGATGCGCGTCTGGCTGCCGCTGGCGTAGCCCGCGGGGCCATCTCCCGCCCGCGCGGAGCCGGGCCCACCGGCCCGCCGCGACACCCCCCCGGGGACACCCCCGACCCACCAGGAGGAACATGTGCGTGGATTCCTGTCCGCACTATCGGCCTTGGGGCTCGTGAGCGGCCTGCTCGCGTCCGCACCGCCCGCCCTCGCCGCGGGGCCGCCCGCCCTCGCCGCGGGGCCGCCCGCCCTCGCCGCCCCCGACCAGCTCGGCTGGCCGTCCTTCACCGGCGGCGACCCGGTCCCCGCCGAGCCCACCGCCTACGATCCCCGGCACATGCTGCGGGAGATCTACAAGAAGGAGAAGGGCGGCGACTCCTACTGGATCGACCGGATCCTCACCCGTCCGGGTGACGACCCGGCGGGGCCGTGGCTGATGACGCGCGGCCGGGCCCTGTTCATGAAGGAGCACGACCCGGCCGTCATCGGCTTCGGCGGCAAGGTCGCCTACTGGGAGAGCATCGACAACCGCCACGCCTACACCGTCTCCCTCGGCACCGGGCTGCGCGAGGACGTGACCGGGCGGCTGCAGATGCCCAGCCACTGGAAGGGCGAGTACACCGGCGACGGCCTGGCCGTCACGGTCAAGAAGTTCATCACCCATGAGAACGTCGCCGTCACCACGCTGGCGATCACCAACACCGGCGCCGCGGAGCGGGACGTGCCGGTCACCGTGGAGTCGCCGTACGCGACGTCGGCGGACGGCGACCGCGAGCTGACCGGCGTCGTGACCGCGAAGAACCGGCTCACCACGATCTTCCCCAGGCTCAGCGGCGACGGGCTGAAGGCCGGCGGCGGCAAGCTGACCGGGACGCTGAGCATCGCCCCCGGCGCCACCGCGCACACCAAGGTGCAGATGGGCTTCGTCACCGAGGAACTGCCCGGCTCACGCAAGGAGTACGACGGGTACAAGGGCCGTTCGCCGGAGAAGGCGCTCCGGCGGCACCTGCAGGACTACAACGCCTGGTGGGCCGAGAACCTGCCCTACATCGACGTGCCGGACGAGAACATCAAGAAGTTCGTCTACTACCGCTGGTGGCTGATGCGCTTCAACTACCTCGACGCGGACATCCCCGGCAACGACTTCCAGTTCCCGACCTCCGTCGAGGGCGCGCTCGGCTACAACAACGCGATCGTGCTGACCGTGCCCATGTTCGTGCAGGACCTGAAATACCTGCGCGACCCGATCTACTCCTACGGGCCGTGGGTCTCGGCGGGCGAGGTCTCGCGCAACTCCAAGTACACCGACAACCCCGGCGACCCGGAGAACTGGAGCAACAGCTACACCCAGTACATCTCGGCCGCGGCGCTGGAGAGCTACCAGATGCACGGCGGGCAGCCCGGCGTCCTCCGCAACCTCGCCCGGTACGCCGAGAAGGACGTGTACGGGCAGCTCGACGCCTACGACTCCAACGACAACGGCATCATCGAGTACGACTGGGAGGCCATGACCGGCAACGACGCCGACGCGGTCTCCTTCCACTACTACGACCGGGCCAACGAGCGGGCCGAGGGCGCCTACGTCTACGCCAACGCCCAGGCCGCCGCGCAGGCCTACGAGCTGATCGGGGAGAAGGCCAAGGCCGCCGAGATGCGCGGCGTCGCCGACAAGGTGAGGAACGCCATTCTGGACCTGCTCTGGGACGACGAGGCCAAGGTCTTCAAGCACCGCGACCTGCAGACCGGCAACCTGATCCCGTGGAAGGAGAGCAACAACTACTTCCCGTTCAACGTGGGACTGGTGCCCACCGACGACCCGAAGTACCGCGAGGCGCTGCGCCTGTGGGCCGACCCGGCCGAGTACCCGATCTTCCCCACCTTCACCGCCAACCAGAAGGACAAGGCCGAGGCCGCGGCCCAGGGCAAGCCGGGGAGCAACAACTTCTCCCAGCTCAACTCCACCCGGCACTTCACCCTGTTCGGCAGGGCGTTGCGTGAGTACGCCTCGCCGTACATCACCCCGCAGATGTACAAGCAGATGCTCTACTGGAACGCCTGGGCGCAGTTCGTCGGCGGCGACGTCCGCTACCCCGACGCCAACGAGTTCTGGGCCAACTGGAACCCGGCCACCAAGAGCATCGGCTACCGCTCCTGGATCCACCACACCATCCTGGGCAGCAGCAACTGGACGATCATCGAGGACGTCATGGGCCTGCGGCCGCGGTCCGACGCGAAGGTCGAGCTCTGGCCCGTGGACATCGGCTGGGACCACTTCACCGTCAACAACCTGAAGTACCGCAACGTCGACCTGACCATCGTCTGGGACCGGCCGGGCGACGGGACGACCCACTACGCGGGCGTCCCCGAGGGGTACTCGATCTTCGTCGACGGTAAGCGGAAGGTCACCCTGAGCGGCCTGGCGCACGCCGTGTGGGACCCGGCGACCGGCGAGGTCGAGGGCGGGACGGTGGTGCACGCCGAACGCGCCGCGCTGAAGGCCCCCACCCAGGTGGCCCTGGAGGGGGCCCGGATCGAGGACCTCTTCCAGAAGGCGGGCGTCGACCTGCGGTCCCCCGCCCCGAACCTCGTCACGGGCGCCACCGCCTCCCACGGCGACGCCACCGGGGCCGTCGACGGCTTCACCGTCAACGAGCCGCACTGGAGCAGCAAGGGCTCCGGCAAACCGCAGGACTGGCTGGAGGTGGACCTGGGGTCGCCGCGGCCGGTCGACGACGTACGGCTGTACTTCGTCAACGACCGCGCCGTGGGCGGCCACAGCGAGCCCGCGCTCTACACCCTCCAGTACCTCGACGGCGAGACCTGGAAGAGCGTGCCCGGCCAGGTCAGGGAACCGGCCTACCCCCGGGCCAACCTCAACCACGTGCGCTTCCCCTCGATCACCACCGGGAAGCTGCGCGTCCTGGTCACCCATCGCTCCGGCCACGCCACCGGCCTGAAGGAGATCCAGGTCCACGCCACCGGGTCGGAGGCCCCGGCGGCGGTCAACCGCGCCCCCTACGTGCTCGCCGTACCGGACCAGACCTTCAACAGGCCCGCCCAGGCCCGCCTGACGGCGGTGGTCAAGGACGACGGGCTGCCCGCCGCCGAGCTGACGGCCGCCTGGAGTCTCGTGGACGGTCCCGGCGAGGCGTTCTTCACCGACCCCGCCGGAGCGGCCGGCACGACCGTCACGTTCACCGAGGCGGGGACGTACACGCTGCGGCTCACCGCCTCCGACGGCGCGCTGTCCGGCTCCGCCACGGTCACCGTCACCGTCGGCGCGCCGAGCGACCGGGTCAACGTGGCCACGTACGCGACCCCGACCGCCTCCTACACCTCCCCCTGGGAGAAGGTCACCGCGGTCAACGACGGCATCGACCCGCCGCGCTCCAACGACGCCGCCAACCCGCGCTGGGGCACCTGGCCGCAGCAGGGCACCCAGTGGGTCCAGCTCGACTGGCCGGCCCCCGTACGGGTCGACAAGGCCGACGTCTACTTCTTCGACGACGGCGGCGGCGTGCGGGTCCCCGCCTCGTACACGATCCAGTACTGGGACGGCGACTCCTTCGAGGACGTCACCGGAGCCACCGGGTACCCCGTCGCCGTCGACGCGTACAACACCGTCTCCTTCGACATGGTGACCACCTCGCGGCTGCGGGTCCGGCTCCAGTCCGGCCAGGCCTCGGTCGGGCTGCTGGAGTGGAAGGTGTACGCCGTCCCGCCGGACGCGACGCGCCCCGTGCACGTGCCCACCCCGGCCGGCACGCTGCCCACGCTCCCCGGCACCGTCGAGACGCTCTACTCCGACGGCGTACGCGGCCGGGCGAAGGTCACCTGGCAGCCGGTCACCCCCGACCAGGTGGCGACCGGCGGCACCAGCTTCACCGTCGCCGGTCTCGCCGAGGGGCTGCGCGACCCGGTGCGGGCGACCGTCCACGTCCGGGCGAGCGCCGCCGTGACCATCACCTCCGTCGCCGAGGAGCCGGTGACGACCCGCGCCGGGATCGCCCCGTCGCTGCCCCCCACCGTCGTGGCCACCTACAACGACGGCTCCAAGGACAGTTCCGTGACCGTGGCCTGGGACGCCGTCGACCCCTCCCGGTACGCCGCCCCGGGCACCTTCACCGTCACCGGCCGGGTGGCCGGGACGACCGTGCCGGCCAAGGCGGTGGTGACCGTCGAGTAGACCGTCAGGCCCGCCGGCCCGCGGGGTCGCGGGCCGCCCGGCACGGCGGTGACCGGGAACGCCGGAAACGGGTGACGCCCGGGTCTCACATCCGAGACCCGGGCGTCACTGCTTTCCCGGCCCCGCGGAGCGGCCGGGACCGTCGGGGCCGGGCCGCCGCTTCCGCCCCACGCGGCCCGATGTAAAGAAAACTAGACACGATGTCGTCTCTGCTTTACATTCGTGGCATGCCGTTCGAAGAGAAGCAGGCGTGGATCATGGCAGTGGTCTCGGCTGTCGCCTATGTGACGTACCTCGCACTCCTCCTCGGGCGGGCGGGATCCACCCCGCTCGCCGAGGTGCCCTACGTGCCGGTGATGCTGTGGACCATCGGCGGTGCGATCGTCGCCGCGATCGTGCTCCGCGTCGTGGCCGCCGCCCTCGCGCCCGAGGACGCCGGCAAGAAGGACCAGCGCGACCGGGAGATCAACCGGTTCGGCGAGCACATCGGCCAGTCGTTCGTCGTCGTCGGCGGCGTCGCCGCCATCCTCCTGGCGATGGCCGAGACGGACCAGTTCTGGATCGCCAACGTGCTCTACCTGGCGTTCGTCCTGTCCGCGATCCTCGGGTCCGTCGCGAAGATCGTCGCCTACCGCCGGGGCTTCTGGCCATGGTGAAGCCCACCAGGGTCACCAACTCGATCCGGGCCCTCCGCTTCGCCCACGGGGAGATGACCCAGGCGGAGCTGGCGAACCGCATCGGTGTGACCCGCCAGACCCTCATCGCCATCGAGCAGGGCCGCTACTCGCCGTCCCTGGAGATGGCCTTCCAGATCGCGCGGGTGTTCGGGGTCCCGCTCGACGAGGTGTTCCAGTACCCCGGCAGTGAAGAGGAGATCCCGTGAAGGCGATCGTTCAGGACAGGTACGGCCCGGCCGACGTGCTGGAGCTCAGGGACATCGACCCGCCGGCGGTCGGGGACGACGACGTGCTCGTCCGGGTGCGCGCGGCCGGCGTCGACGCGGGCGTCGTGCACCTGGTGACGGGCCTGCCGTACCTGCTGCGTCTCGGCTTCGGGCTGCGCGCGCCCAGGAGCCGGGTGCGGGGCATGGACGTGGCGGGGCTGGTGGAGGCGGTCGGGCGGAACGTCACCCGCTTCCGGCCGGGGGACGAGGTGTTCGGCACCTGCGAGGGCGCCTTCGCCGAGTACGCCCGCGCCCGGCAGGACAGGCTCGCGCCCAAGCCCGCCGCCCTCACCTTCGAGCAGGCGGCGGCCGTGCCGGTGTCCGCGCAGACGGCCCTGCAGGGCCTCCGCGACGCGGGAGCGGTCCAGCCGGGGCAGAAGGTACTGATCACCGGGGCCGGCGGCGGGGTGGGGACGTTCGCGGTACAGCTGGCCAAGGCGTTCGGCGCGGAGGTCACCGGCGTCTGCGGCCCGGACAAGGCGGATCTGGTCCGCTCGATCGGCGCCGACCACGTCGTCGACTACACGCGCGAGGACTTCACCGACCGGCCGCACCGCTACGACCTCATCCTCGACATCGCGGGCAACCGCCGCCTGTCCCGGCTGCGGCGGGTCCTCACCCCCCGCGGGACCCTCGTCATCATGGGCGGTGAGGAGGGCGGGCGGTGGTTCGGCGGCAACGACCGCCAGCTCCGGGCGACGCTGCTCTCGCCGTTCGTGCGTCACCGGTTGCGCATGCTGATGTCGATGCAGCGCGAGCGGGACCTGCGCACGGTGGCGGAGCTGATCGAGGCCGGCCAGGTCACGCCGGTCGTCGGCAGGACGTACCCGCTGGACCAGGCCCCGGACGCCGTCCGCCACGTGGGGGAGGGGCACGCGCGGGGCAAGGTCGTCATCACCGTGTGAGGCGGGCCGGACCGCCGGCCGCCCCCGGGGAGGACGGCCCGTGCGCGGGCGGCGGCGGGCGGGGGTTCAGGACGCGGTCTGCAGCCGCTCCACGTGGTCGAGGAAGTCCCCGACGGTCTTGATCTTGATCAGGTCGTCGTCCGGGATCTCCACCCCGAGGGTGTCCTGGAGCGCGACGCCGATCTCCACCATGGACAGCGAGTCGATGTCCAGGTCGTCGATGAACGTCTTGTCCGGCGTGACCTCGGCCGCGCTGATGCCGGTGACGTCCTGGATGATCGTGGCGAGTTCGGCGTGGATCTCCTGCCGGGTGTGCGCCATGGCTGGTCTCTCTTTCGTCAGGATTCGTTCGCGGTGGTCTGGTCGAGCACCTGCAGCACGTGGTCGGTCAGCGCCGACACGCTCGGGTGCTGGAGGACGGCCTTGGGGCCGAGCTCGCAGCCGATGCGCTTGGCGATCCGCTTGCGGACCACGACGGCCATGAGCGAGTCGAGGCCGAGATCGTAGAAACTCCGCTCCCGGTCCAGCGCGCCGGGCCCGGACAGTTTGAGGACGCCGGCCAGGACCGCGCTGACCTCCTCGGCCACCCGGTCGCGGCGGCCGCCGGCGTTCCCCGCCGAGGGGCCGGCGGGCGGGGACGGCGCGGGCGCTGTGGGAGGCGCGGGCGGTGCGGCGGTTCCCGGCGCCAGGCCGGCCGTGATCGGCAGCGTGGTGCGCGCGGAGTACGCCTCGCGCAGGAGCGGCCAGTCCACGTCGGCCACGACGAGCGAGGCGGCCTCGCCGTCGAGCACGTGGTCCAGGGCGGTGATCGCCGGCTCGGCGGGCATCAGCCGCATCCCGGACAGCTCGATGATCTCCCGATGCGGGCTGTCACCGTGCCCGTCGCGCCAGGGGCCCCAGCTCACGATCCCGGCGGGCAGCCCGCGCGCCGTCCTGGCGTGCGCGACACCCTCGGCGAAACAGTTGGCGGCCGCGTAGTGGGCGAGCATCCGGGAACCCAGCAGCGCGGTCGTCGAGGAGACGCACAGGAAGGTGTTCACCCCGTGTCCCGCGGTGAGCCTGTCCAGCAGGGCGGTACCGGTCACCTTGGCGCGGAACATCGCGGCGATCCCGGCGTCGTCCAGCTCCCCGAGAGAGGCCAGGCTCTCCTCGAACGCCGCCTGGTAGACGCCCCGGAGCGGCGGAAGCTCGGTGCCGAAGCGGTCGAACAGGTCCGCCATCTCCCGCTCGTCGGCGACGTCGGCCGTGACGTCGGTCACCGTGACGCCCCGCTCGCACAGGACGGCGGCGCGTTCCGCGGCCGCGCCCCGCAGGCCCCGCCGGGACACGACGACCAGATGGCGGACTCCCCGGCCGGCCAGGTGCTCCAGCAGGTGGGGGCCGACCCGGCCGGTGCCCCCCACCACCAGGTGACTGCCGTCCGGGGCGAACGGGACACCGCCGCGGGCCGGCGTCCCGGCCCGCCGCAGCCGGGCCTCGTGGCGGACCCCGTCGCGATGCGCGACCTGCTGCTCCGCGGCGGACCCCGCCTCCGTCAGCACCAGCGCCGCCGCGGTGACGGGATCGGCGTCGTCGAGGTCGACGAGCCCGCCCCACAGCTCGGGACGCTCGACGGCCAGGCACCGCCCGAGCCCCCAGAGCGCGGCCTGAGCCGGATTGATCCGGGGCTCCCCGCCCACGGCCTGGGCGAAGCGGGTCACCAGCCACAGCGCGGGCCGCCGCGGGGCCGCGGCGAGAGCCCGCACCAGCCCGGACACCTCGGCGGTCAGCCGCCGGGCCTGCCCGGGGTCGGCGCCCGCGTGGCCGTCGGCGTCGAGCGCGCCGCAGTACACGACGGTGCCGACGTCGTCGAGCGGCCCGAGCCGGTCCGCCCGGACGACCGCCGCCTCCCTGCCCGCCGCGGTCAGCTGACGGTGCAGGGCGTCGGCGACCCCGGCCCGGTCGGCCAGCAGCAGCCAGCGTCCGGGCCGGGTACCGGTGCTCGCCGGGACGGGCTCAGGCCGCCACGACAGCCGGTAGAACCAGTCGGCGCGGGACCTGGCGGCGGGCGCGGCCGGCGCCGGCGAGGGGGCCTCGACCCAGTACGGGCGCCGGTCCCACGAGATGGTCGGGACGTCGGCCAGCTCACCGGCGGGGAAGACCCGCTCCCAGCCGACGGGCACACCCGCCCGGTGCAGCGCGGCCAGACCGGTGAGCAGCGTCCGCCGCAGGCCGAGCCGGCGGTCGGCGGTCGGCAGCACCAGCGGATCCTTGGTTCCGGCGGCCCGGAGGGTGCCCGCGACCGAGCGGGTGAGCACCGGGTGCGGGCTGACCTCGATGAAGATCTCGTGACCGGCCGCCGCGGCCGCGCGGACCGCGTCGGCGAGCCGCACGGGCCTGCGGAGGTTGGCGGCCCAGTAGCCGCCGTCGAACGCCGCCTCCGCACGGGGGTCGTCCGACACGGTGGAGTAGAACGCGATCTCCGGACGGCCGGGGGAGAGGTCGCCGAGCTGCTCGACGAGGGGACCGAGCAGGGGGTCCATCCGGGGCGAGTGCGAGGCCACGTCGACGTGGACCTCACGCGCCTCGACGTCCCGGTCCTCCAGCCGGGCCAGCAACCGCCGGACCGCCCCGGTCTCCCCCGACACGACGGTGGTGTCGGGCCCGGCGACGACGGCCACGGTGACCGCGTCGGCGAGCCCCGCCTCGTCGACGAGCGCGGTCACCCGGGCCTCGCCGGCCTCCACCGCGGCCATCGAGCCCCGTCCCGCCACGCTCGCCAGCAGCCGCGACCGCCGGCAGACCACCCGGGCCCCGTCGGCGGGGGACAGCGCGCCCGCCACCACCGCCGCGGCCAGCTCGCCCATGGAGTGGCCGATCACCGCACCGGGGTGGATCCCGTGGTCACGCCACACGGCCGCGAGCCCCAACTGCACGGCGAACAGCGCGGGCTGCACGACGTCGATCCCGGTCACGGCGCCCTCTTCGGCGCTTTCCAGAAGCTCGGTCAGGGAGAAGCCCGACTCGGCCCGGACCACGGGTTCCAGCTCGTCGAGCACGGCGCGGAAGGCCGGTTCGCCCGCCAGCGGTTCGCGGGCCATCCCCGGCCACTGGGAGCCCTGACCGGAGAACACCCAGACCGGCGCGCGCAGCCCGCTCCGGGCCGTCCCGATCTCCGGGGCGCCGGTCAGCGCCTCGACCAGCTCCGCCCGGTTCCCGGCGACGACCGCCAGCCGGACCTGCTCGTGGGACCGGCGCCGCGCCAGCGTGTACCCGACATCGGCGAGCGGGACCTCGTCGCCGACCTCGCCGAGCCAGCCCGCCAGCCGCTCCGCCGCCGCCCGTACCGCCGCCTCCGACCCGCCGGAGAGCGCGAAGACGGACAGTCCCGGCTCCGCTCCGGGGCTCCGCACGGGCCCGGCGTCGGGGGCCTGCTCCACGACGACGTGCGCGTTGGTCCCGGCGAAGCCGAAGGCGCTGACGCCCGCCCGGCGCGGGCGCCCGCCGGTGTCCGGCCAGGGCGTGCGCCCGGCGGCCACCCGCAGCCGCAGCTCGTCGAACGGGATGTGCGGGCTCGGCGTGGTGTAGTGCAGCGAGGGCGGGACCTCCGCCCGGTGCAGGGCCAGTACCGTCTTGATCAGGCCCGCGATGCCCGCCGCGGCCTCCAAGTGGCCCAGGTTGGTCTTCACCGAGCCGATCAGGAGGGGGCCGGCCGTCTCGTCCCGCGCGGACATGACCTCGCCGAGCGCACCGGCCTCGATGGGGTCGCCCAGCTCGGTGCCGGTGCCGTGCGCCTCCACGTACCCGATCGACGCCGGGTCGACGCCCGCGTCGGCGTACGCGCGGCGGAGCAGGTTGACCTGGGACCGCGGGTTGGGCGCCATCAGGCCGTTGGACCGGCCGTCCTGGTTGACCGCGCTGCCCAGGATCACGGCCAGGACCCGGTCACCGTCGGCGAGCGCGTCCGACAGGCGCTTGAGCACGACCACACCGCAGCCCTCGCCGCGTACGAAGCCGTCGGCCGCCGCGTCGAAGGTCTTGCACCGGCCGTCGGGGGCCAGCAGCCCGGCGCTCGCGAAGGTGGCCGTCACCCCGGGGTGCAGCATCAGGTTGACCCCGCCCGCGACGGCCAGGCGGCACTCCCCGGACCGCAGGCTTCCGGCGGCGAGGTGGACGGCCACCAGGGAGGCCGAGCACGCGGTGTCCACCACCATGCTCGGCCCTTCCAGCCCCAGGAGGTACGACAACCGGTTGGCGATGACCCCGAGCGAGGAGCCGGTGCCCGACCACGCCTCGACGGCACCGGGGTCGGCCATGCTCAGATAGGCGTAGTCGAGGGTGGACGCCCCGACGAAGACGCCGGTCGCGGTGCCCTCCAGCGACCGCGGCGGGATGCCCGCGTGCTCCAGCGCCTCCCAGGCCACCTCCAGCAGGAGACGCTGCTGGGGGTCCATGGCGGCGGCCTCGTGCGGTGCGACCTGGAAGAGCCCGGCGTCGAAGCCCGCCACGTCGCGGAGGAAACCGCCCCCGGTGGGCACCGGGAACGACGGGTCGGGCTGCCAGCGGCCCGCGGGCAGCTCCCCGAGGCCGTCCCGGCCCGCGGCGAGCAGATCCCAGAACGCCCCGGGCGTGTCGGCGCCGCCGGGGAAGCGGCAGCCCAGCCCCACGACCGCGATCCGCTCCCGGGGCGCGGTCCGGACCGCGCCCGGACCGGGCGCCTCGTCCGTGACGTCCTCCGGGCGGGCCAGGAACCCGGCGATGGCGGCGACGGTCGGATAGCGGAAGACCAGGGTGGGGTCGAGCGGCCGGTCGAGCAGGTCCTCCAGCATTCCGGAGAGCTCGACCGCGTCACGCGACTGCAGGCCGTACTCCTCCAGCGGGCGGTGCGGATCGATGCGATGCCCGTCCGTCCGCAGCCGTGCGGCGATCTCCGCGGTCAGCCACCGGCGCAGTTCACCCTCGTCGACCGCGGTCATCAGAGGTCCTCGGGGCGGGAGAATGCGCCGTCCAGGTAGCGCTCGCGGCACGTTCCCCGCCGGACCTTCCCGCTGGTGGTACGGGGCAGCGCGCCCGGGGGGACCAGGACGAGGTCGTGCGGCTCCACCCCGTGGTGCGTCGCGAGGGCCCGGCGGGCCGCCCGCAGGAAGCGCTCGTGCCGGTCGGGGGCGGCGATGACGTCGTGGCGCAGCTCCGCCAGGACCACCAGCCGTTCACCGCCCTCGCCCTCGCCGTCGACGCCGAACGCCGCGACGTTGCGGGGCCGCATCTCCGGATCCGCCCGTTCGACGGTGACCTCCAGGTCCGCCGCGTAGTGGTTGCGGCCGTCCACGATGATCAGATCCTTGATCCGTCCGGTGACGTAGAGCTCTCCCTCGTGCAGGAAGCCCACGTCCCCGGTGCGCAGCCAGCGCCCGTCCGCGCCGGCCAGGCGGCCGCCGAAGACCTCGGCGGTCCGCCCGGGCCGGTCCCAATAGCCGTCGCCGATGTTCGGGCCCCGCGCCCAGATCTCGCCGGTCGCCCCGGGCGGCGCCGCCGCGCGGGTCACCGGATCGACGACGCGCACCTCCACCCCGGACAGCGGGGTGCCGCTCGAGACGATGCGCCAGGCCATCGGATCGTCCTCGGCGCAGGGCCGGACCCGCCCGACACCGAGCGCCGCCCGGTCGAAGGTGCCCAGGACCACCTGGCCGGTCGAGGCGGTGAGGGTCAGCGTCGCCTCCGCCAGCCCGTACCCGCTGGCGTGCGCGCGGTGGGTGAAACCGGTGCCGGAGAACGCCGCGGAGAACGCCTCCAGGCTGGACAGGCGGATCGGTTCGGCGCCGTTGCACAGCACGCCGAGATTGCTGAGGTCGAGCCGTTTCTTCTGCTCCTCGGTCACCCGGCGGACGCACAGGTCGAGGGCGAAGTTGGGAGCGGCCGACCAGTCGGCCCGGTATTCCGAGATGAGCCGCAGCCAGCGGTAGGGGCGCTGGATGAAGGCGTACGGTGTCAGATGCACCGCGTGACCGCCCGAGCCGAGCGGCAGTGCGATCCCCGACACCAGCCCCATGTCGTGGAAGTAGGGCAGCCACGACACCCCGACGTTGTCCTGGGTGTACTCCCAGCGCTCCCGCATCTGGGCGACGGCGGTCATCAGGTTCCGATGCGTGATGCGGACGCCGGAGGGGGCACGGGTGGAGCCGGAGGTGTACTGGAGGTAGGCCAGCGGCTGGGCCTCGAGATCGGGTGCCGCCCAGCGGCCGGCGTCGTCCTGCTCCTCGTCGACGACCACCAGGGGCGGGGCGCCCGGCACCGGGAGGGCCGCCACGTCCCCCTTGGCCGCGGTGGTCGTGAGCAGGCACCGGGGCCGGCAGTCCGCCAGGATCGCGGTCAGCCCGAGATTCCCCCGGAACTGGTCGGGCGGGAAGACCGGGACCGCCACGAGACCCGCGTAAAGGCATCCGAGGAACGCGACGACATAGTCGGGGCCGTGGGGGCACAGAATGGCGGCCGGAGAGCCCGCGTCGAATTCTCCCGTGAGCCGCACGGCGAGGGCGCGGACCCGCCGATCCAGCTCACCGTAGCTCAGCGTAATGGCGACGCCGTCACGGCTGGCGCCATAATCGACGAATGTCAGAGCCGGCCGGTCGGGATTGATGCCGGCGATGCCGTGCAGCGTGCGGACGAGGTCGTCGGAAACTTCGATCTGAGGTATCACCTAATAAATCCCGGCGTTGGACGTACGGATCCCGGGAAAAATGGCCCGGGCATTGCCCGGCATTTTTACGTTCATTTCGGCGATCGCACAACCCCGGCTTCGGCGACTTGTGAAGCGACGGCCCGTCTGATCAGGCCGGGCGGGTGGGGGCCGTGATCCGGACGGCTCCGCGCGGCGTCATCGTCCCGCCGGACGCCCGCCCACCGGAACGGAGACGTCGCGCGCGCCCGCCGACGCCTCCTCCCGGAACCACTCCAGGGTGCGGCCCAGGCCCTCCTCGACGGACACGACCGGCTCCCAGCGCAACAGGCCGCGGGCCGTCCGGACGTCGGGACAGCGCTGCCGCGGGTCGTCCTGCAGCTCCGGCCTGAAGTCGACGCGCAGGTCCACGCCGGCCAGGGCGGCGATCAGCTCGGCGATCTCCAGCACCGACCTCTCGTCGGGGTTGCCGAGGTTCACCGGTCCGTGGGCGTCGCTCAGCGCCAGCGCGATCAGCCCGTCGGCGGTGTCGTCGACGTAGCAGAGCGACCGGGTCTGGGTGCCGTTCCCGTTCACCGTGAACGGCCTGTCCCGCAGCGCCTGGGTGATGAACGTCGGGACCAGCCGCCCGTCGTCGGCCCGCATCCGCGGGCCGTAGGTGTTGAAGATCCGGGCGATCGCCGTGCGGGTACCGAACTCGCGCCGGTAGGCGGCGGTGATCGCCTCGGCGTAGCGCTTGGCCTCGTCGTACACCGACCTGGGACCGACCGGGTTGACCCGGCCCGGGTAGCTTTCCGGCTGCGGGTGGACCTCCGGGTCGCCGTAGACCTCGGAGGTGGAGGCGAGCACCAGCCGGGCGTCGCACGCGGTGGCCAGGCGCAGCGCGTGCTCGGTGCCCAGCGATCCCGCGCGCAGCGTTTCCAGCGGAAGCCGCAGGTAGTCGCGGGGAGAGGCGGGGGAGGCCAGGTGGAAGACCAGGTCGGTCCGCTCGCCGAGCTCCAGCGGTTCGGTCACGTCGGCCTCGACGAAGCGGAACTCCGGGACCACCGTCAGGTGTTCGATGTTCCGGGCCGATCCCGTCGAAAGGTTGTCGAGGCACACGACGCGCCAGCCGCGGGCCAGCAGGCGCTCGCACAGGTGTGAGCCCACGAACCCGGCGCCGCCGGTGACGAGTGCGGTGCGCCGGCGGTTGAGAACTCCCATTTCAACCCCTCCCTTGCTGATGAATGGCGCGGTTTATGTAAGAGGTTGCGCGGCACTTTACTGTGCGTGACGGCGGCCGGGAATCCGTTCGGTGTCCCGCTGGCGGGACACCGAACGCCGCCGGCGGTCGCGCCGTCGTTATGGAGTTCGCGGACCGCCCCGGGGCCCGCACTTTTCCGGCCGTTTATAGCAGAGTTCTCCGCGGCACCCGGGATTGACAGACCGGCGTCGGCCGCCGGAAAGTGCTGTGGCTTGGGACGCAATTCGGCGAGCTGCTGTGGGAGGTAATCTGCGGTGCCGGGAACGCTGGTTTCCGATGACTCGGTCACGCCCGCCGAGCAGATCGGGCGGGAGGCCGTCGCCGCCGCCGCGGAGCTCGCCGGGCGCGGCATGGCGGCCGGTGACCGCGTCCTGCTGATCGCGGCGAACTCCCCGGAGTTCGTGTCGGCCCTGCTGGCGCTGATCCACCTGGACGTGTCCATCGTGCTGGTGGACCCGCGTCAGACGCCGGGCGAGATCGAGCGGCTGGCCGGGGTGTCCGAGGCGCGCTGGGCTCTCGTGGACGGCTCCGCGGCGCTCCCGTCCGGGCTGCCGGTACGTGTGGTCGACGTGGCCGGGCTGCCGGGTTCCGCGGGGGCCCCGTCCCCCGCCGGCGGGCCCCTGTCCCTCACCGCGTGGAGCGGGCGCGACGACGCCCTCATCGCCTGGTCCTCGGGCTCCACCGGGCTGTCCAAGGGGGTGGTGCGCTCCGGCCGGTCCCTGATGGTCAACACGGAGCAGACCTGCGAACGGATGGGGTACCGGGAGAGCGACGTCATGGTCCCGCTGCTGCCCTTCTCCCACCAGTACGGATTCTCGGTGCTGCTGGCCTGGTGGACGGTGGGCTGCTCGCTGGTCGTCACCGGGCACGGCCGGATCGACCTGGGGCTGCGGCTGGCGGCCCGGGCGGGCGCGACGGTCGTCGACGCGGCGCCCTCGACCTACCACACCATCCTCAACCTCTCCGAACGCCATCCGGAGCTGCTCGCCGGACTCGACACGGTGCGCATGTGGTGCGTCGGGGGAGCCCCTCTCGCCCCCTCGCTCGCCGACCGGTTCAGCAAGGAGTTCGGCCTGCCCCTGCTGGACGGCTACGGCAGTACGGAGGCGGGCAACATCGCGCTGGCCACGCTCGACAACCCGGCGGGCTGCGGCCGGCCGCTGGACGGCGTCGAGCTGCAGATCGTCGACGACGACGGCAAGCCGGTCGCGACCGGCAAGACCGGTGAGATCGTGGTGCAGTCGCCCGCGCTGATGGAGCGGTACCTGGGCCCGGACGGCGAGGTCCGGGCGGGCGCGTTCCGCACGAACGACCTGGGATACCTGGACGCGGACGGCAACCTCTACGTGGTGGGCCGCAAGTTCGCCGTCCACCGGCTCGGCCACACCATCTACCCGGAGGCGCTGGAACGCAGGGCCTCGGCCTGCGGGCGGCCGGTCGTCGTGGTCCCCCTGGAGGACGAGCGGCGGGGCAGCCTGCTGGTCTTCGTCGTCGCGGACCCCGCGGGAGGGGACCCCCGGTACTGGCGCACGGAGATCACGGCGCTGCTGCCCTCCTACGAGCACCCCAACCATGTCATGGTGGTCGACCGGATCCCGGTCAACCGGAACGGCAAACCCGACATGACCCGCCTGCGGGCGATGGCCGCGGAGGACATGGCGGGCCGGACGGGCCGGACGGCCCGGGCCGCGCCGGCCGCCGCCGTCCCGCTGGAGCAGCGGGTCCAGGCGCTGCGCGACGTGCTGGAGTTCCTGCGGTCGGAACCGGCGGACGTCCTGGACGTCCTCACCGAGATCTCCGTGCACCGCGCCGCCGTGGAGGAGATTGAGTCCTCGTGCGCGACGCTGGAGGGTGCCGTGGAGGAGATCCTCACCTACGGCCCGCGCCGGGTGACGCGGATGGCGGTCTTCATGCCGTCGAACGTGCTTCTCTACTCCTACGTGCTCTATCTGCTGGTCCCCGCGCTCTACACCGACGCGTTGACGGCCCGGCCCGCCACGGTGGTGGCCGGGCAGTCGCGCCGCCTGCACGAGATCCTGGCCCCGGTCCACCGGCTGCCGATCGAGGTCGTCCCGCTCAGCCAGCGGGAGTTCCTCGACGGCCCGGTGGCCGCCGCCGAGGTGGTGGTGTTCACCGGCGCGTACTCCAACGCGGAGCAGGTCAGGGCGGGGCTCCGGGACGAGCAGCTCTTCGTGTTCTTCGGGCAGGGCATCAACCCGTTCATCGTCGGGGCCGAGGCCGACGTGGAGAAGGCGGTCGCGGACGCGCTGCGGGTGCGGCTCCTCAACTCCGGGCAGGACTGCTTCGGGCCGGACGTGCTGTTCGTCCACGGCGCGGTGCGCGACCGGTTCCTGGACGGGCTGACCAGGGCGCTCCGGGAGGCGCGCTTCGGCGACAACCGGGACCCGGAGGCCGACTACGGCCGCCTGTGGTACGGCACCGCGGTCGAGGAGGCGGCGGCGTACCTGCACCGTCATCGGGAGCACATCGTGCACGGCGGCACGATCGACTTCCGGATCCGCCGGGTGGAGCCCACCGTGCTCGTGCGCGACTGGGCCCGGCAACTGCCGATCACCGAGTTCTTCGCGCCCATCTTCCACACGGTCGGCTACGACGAGCCTGAGCAGCTCCTCCACCACATCCGCTCGCCGTTCTTCACCGAGCGCGCCATGGGCGCCATGGTGTACGGCGGCGATCCCGGACTGCTGGACCTGCTGCGCGAACGGCACCAGGTCGCGGTGAACGCCACGCTCATGGACGTGGAGAACGGCAACCGGCCCTTCGGCGGCCACGGCGTGATGGCCAACTACGTGATGTGCCACGGCAGGCGCCGGGCGGAGCCGCTGCTGATCTCCAAGGTCGTGGCGGAGCATCTGCCGGGGCCAGGGGCCGCGTGAGCGAGCCCCCGGAAGATTCGGAGTTTCCATGGAGAGAAGCGAGTCGATGCGGCACTCCCGGCGGGTCGTCGTCACCGGATGCGGGGTGATCTCTCCGGTCGGGCTCGACGTGGAGACGTTCTGGTCCGCGGTCCGGGAGGGGCGCAGCGGCATCGCCCGGGTGGAGTCCTTCGACGTCTCCGACCTGAGCACCAGGATCGCCGGAGAGGTCCGCGATTTCGACCCCGCCCCGTACATGCCGCACAAGGTGAGCCGCAGGCTGGACCGGTTCGCCCAGTTCGGCCTGGCCGCCGCGATCCAGGCGGTCGACGACGCCAAGCTCCCGACCGGGGACGGCGACGCCGACCCCCGGCTGGGGGTGATGGTCAGCTCCGGGTACGGCAGCAGCCGGATGCAGCACTGGGTGACCCTGGAGCTGGAGAGACGCGGGCCGCGCGGCGTTCCGCCGTACGTCTCCGCCGCGATCGCGGTGGACAGCCCGTCGGCCGAGGTCGCCCTGCGCTTCCGGGCGGGCGGCCCCTCGGGATCGGTCAGCGCGGCCTGCGCGACGGGCACCATGAGCATCGGCGAGGCCGCGCTGTGGATCAGGAGCGGCCGTGCCGACGTGGTCATCGCGGGCGGCGCCGACGACTCGGTCACCCGGCTCGACCTGGCCGCCGCCGGGAACGCCCGGGCGCTGTCGCGCCGCAACGACGAGCCCGAGCGGGCCTGCCGGCCGTTCGACCGCGACCGTGACGGGTTCGTCATGAGCATGGGCGCCGCGGTGGTGGTGCTGGAGGAGGCCGGGCACGCGCTCGCACGCGACGCGCCCATCCTCGCCGAGGTGGCCGGATACGCCGCGACCACCGACGCGTTCCACCTCACCGCGCCGCATCCCGAAGGGCTGGGCGCGGTGTCGGCGATGCGGCTGGCCCTGGAGGACGCCGGCCTCGGGCCGGAGGACGTCGACTACGTCAACGCGCACGGCACCGGCACCGTCCTGAACGACCGGACCGAGAGCCAGGCCATCCGCACGGTGTTCGGCGAACGGGCGACGGAGATCCCGATCAGCTCCATCAAGGCGGTCACCGGGCACATGATCGGAGCCGCCGGCGCGGCCGAGCTGATCGCCTCGGTCCAGGCCATCCGCGAGGGGGTCGTGCCGCCCACGGTCAACTGCGAGAACCCGGAGGATCCCGATCTGGACTACGTCCCGGGCCGGCAGCGGCCCGCGTCCGTGCGCACGGTGATGAGCAACTCCTTCGGGTTCGGCGGGCACAACGCGGTGCTGGTGATCCGCGCGTGGGAGCCGTGACCCGGGCACGGGTGCCGCTCGGCCTGTTCTTCGGCGGCTTCACGCTCTACGTGCTCGGCGACATGGTCGCCACGGTGGCGGTGCCGTGGCTGGTGCTGTCCGAGACGGGCAGCGCCGCGGACGCGGGCGTCATCGGCGGCATCGGCGCGTGCGTCCTGCTGGCCAGTTCGCTGGTGGGCGGGGTGGTCGCCGACCGGGTGGGCCGGCAGCGGGTGGTCGTCCTCGCCGCGCTGGGCAACGGGGCGGCCATGGCGCTGGTCCCGGTGGTCGACGGGATCGCCTCGCTCACCTTCGGCTGGTTCGTCGTCATCGGCGTGCTCGGTGCGATCTTCGACGGGCCGGGCGGCGCGGCGAACGAGGCGTTCGTCGCCGATCTCTGCCGGAGCACCGGGGTCACCCTGGAGCGGCTCAACGGGGTCCGGGAGGGCATCCTGCACGCGGCCATGCTGGCGGGGCCGGCCCTGGCGGGCTGGGGCACGGCGGCGTGGGGGGCGTCGGGCGCGGTCACGCTGACCGCGGTCGCGTTCACGCTGGCCGCGCTGCTGCTCGCGGCGATCCGGGGAGTGCCCCGGACGGGCGTCCCGTCCGCCGCGACGTCGGGTTACCTGAGCGACGCCCTGGACGGGCTGCGCTATCTGGTGCGGGAGCCGGCCCTGCGCGCGATGGGGGTGATCGGCGCGGTGGAGGCCATGGTGCTGGCCCCGTTCACCGGGGTCCTGCTGCCCGCCCACATGGTGGTGGTGGGCTCACCCGAAGGGCTGGGCCTGGTCCTCACCCTGTTCGCGTGCGGCGGGCTGGGCGGCAGCGTGCTGTTCGGGTTCCTGTCACGCCCCGGCCGGCGACGCGCCTGGTTCGTCGGCTCGCTCGCCGGCACCGGTCTGGCCTTCGGCGTGGTCGCCGCGCTGCCGGGGCAGGCCCTGCTGCTCACGGCGGTGTTCGTGTGCGGGGTGGCGGCGGCGCCGATCAGCCTCATCGTGAACGTCCTGGTGCAGGAACGGGCACCGGACGCGATACGGGCCAGGGTCTTCGGCCTGCTCGGCGCCGTGACCCTGGCCGCGGTGCCTTTCGGGATGTTCGCCGTCGGACTGGCACTGCAGTTCCTGTCCGTGCGGGCCACGGCCATCGGCACCGGTGTGCTCTACGCCCTGCTCCTGCTGGTCTGGATCTTCAGCCCGGCGACGCGGGACCTGGACGGGGCGTCACCCGGGACGAGCGTTCCCGGAACGGATGAAGACGGAGGGACCGTGGAAGTCGACGAGATCAAGGTCAGGGGCACGGTGGTCCCGGTGGCCACGCTGTCCCGGGGGCCCGGCGAGTTCCGGCTGTGGCCGTCGGTCGGGGAGTACCCCGTCTACGACGACGTGCTCTACCGGTTCATGGGGAACGACACCGTCCGCAACGACGCGTTCCACGACGCGATCGGCCGCCTGGCCGGCGGCGCGCTCGTCGCGGACGTCGGCACGGGCAAGGACGCGCTCTGGGCCCTCGCCGCGGCTCGCGCCGGGGCCCGCCACGTGTACGCCGTCGAGGAGCTCCCGGTCCCGCTGGAGAAGGCGAGGAAGAGCGTCGGCGAGGCGGGGCTGGCGGACCGGATCACGGTGCTCGGCGGTACGTCGGCGGGAGTCGAGCTCCCCGAGAGGGTCGAGGTCTGCGTCTCGGAGGTCATCGGGACCATCGGCAGCTCGGAGGGGGCGGCGACCGTTCTCGCGGACGCCCGGGAGCGTTTCCTGACCCCGGCCGGCACGTGCATCCCGGCCCGGTGCACCACCATGGTCGCGGCGGTGCGGCTCGACGGGGCGTTCCCCGAGGGGCTCGCCTTCCACCGGACCACACTGCGTTACGTGGAGAAGATCTTCGAGGCCGTGGGTCACCCGTTCGACGTGCGCGTCTGCCTCGCGGGCCCGGTCGAGTCGTTGATCGTCTCCTCCGAGGCGGCCGTGGAGACCCTCGACTTCAACGGGGACCTCGGCCTCGGCGACGGCACCCGGGCGCGGCTCACGGTCACGGAGACCGGCCCGGTGCACGCCTTCGTGCTGTGGATCAGGCTCCAGTGCCGCCCCGGCGGCGACCACGTCGACAGCCTCCGGCAGACCACCAGCTGGCTGCCGGTCATCGCGCCCCTCTCCGCCGAGGGGATCCCGGTCGAGGCGGGTGACACGATCGACCTGGAGTGGCGGGCCGTCCTCAGCGGCGACGGGCTGCACCCGGACTACCGCATCACCGGAGAGGTGGTCCGCCCGGGGCGGAGCACCGTGCCGGTCGAGTGGACGTCGTACCACCACGAACCGGTGTTCCGGGCCACGGACGCCTACCGCGCCCTGTTCCCCGTCCGTCCCCTCTCCGGCAGCCGTACGGCCGGCGCGGAGGAGGCGGGGAAGGCCGCGTCCTCGGCGCCGGCCGGACCGCACGGTGCCGGGCGGGCGTCCGCCGTGCCGGACAAGGCGGGGTGACGATGCGGCTGGCCCTGGACGTGGGCGGCGTCATCTACTACGACGAGCCTTTCGAGGTGGCGTGGGTCCAGGAGGTGTTCGACCTGGCCCGGGAGCGCGACCGTTCGTTCACGCTGGAGGACCTCCGAGCCGACCTGCTGTCCTTCCACCGCAACCGGGATACCGGGGTCTTCCGCCGGCCGCTCGCGCACCGCGCCTGGCTGCGGGTGCGCGACCGGTGGGCCGATCTCGTCCAGCCCATCCCCGGCGCGGTCGAGGCGGTGCGCGAACTGGCGGAACACCACGCCGTCTGCGTGGTGGCCAACCAGCCGCGGGAGTGCCTGCGGGCGCTCGACCGGATGGATCTCACGCGCCTGTTCTCCCTGGTCGCGCTGGACTCGCTGGTCGGCCGGGCCAAACCGGATCCCGCGCTGCTCTCCTTCGCGTGCTCCCGGCTCGGCTGGGAACCCGCGGGGGTCCTCGTGGTCGGGAACAGGGTCGACCACGATGTGATCCCGGCACGCTCGCTCGGCTGCCCGGTCGCGTTCATCCTGCCGGGCGACGGCTGGCGGGTGCCCGCGGGGGTGCGCCCGGACGTCGCCGAGGTCCATCGCGCCCTCAGGCCGGTGCCGGAAGCCCTGCCCGAGCACCTGCGGCGGGAGGTCAGGCACGTCGCCGCGGACCTCGCGGGACTGGCGGCGGCCCTGTCCGGGCGGGGAGTGGGATAGGGTCGGCCCCTGATGGCGTACCTTCACGAGACCACCCGCGCCGACTACCAGGACCTGGCCAGCGGCATGGTGCTGCACTCCGCGCCCGGGTTCCCCGCCTTCCCCGTGCGGCTCGCCGGCGAGATGTTCCAGCGCGCCCTCGCCCTGCGCGGGAACGCCCGGGAGGACCGGCCCGTCGTGCTGTGGGATCCGTGCTGCGGCAGCGGCTATCTGCTGACCGTTCTCGCCATCCTGCACCGGAGCCGGATCGCGGCGGTTCTGGCCTCCGACATCGGCGAGGACGCCACGCGCATCGCCGCCCGCAATCTGGCCCTGCTGACCCGGGCCGGGCTGAGCGAACGGGCGGCCGACCTTCGCGAGCGGGCCGAACGCTTCGACAAGCCGTCCTACGCCGCGGCGGCGGAGGCGGCCGGGCGGATCGGGCGGGAACTGGCCGGCGAGGGCGGCGACGTGCCCCACCGCGTCCACCGGGCCGACGTCCTCGACCCGGGCGAACTGAGGGCGGTCATCGGGGAACGGCCGCCCGACATCGTGGTGACCGACGTGCCCTACGGGGAGCAGACGGCCTGGCTGGGGCCGCACGGCGCCGACGGGGTCCCCGGCATGGTCCGTTCGCTGGCCGCCGTCCTCCCCGCCGACGCCGTGATCGCGCTGGCCGCACGCGGGCGCAAGGTCCCGCTGGGCGCCCTCCGCCCCGCCGCCTCCTTCAGGATCGGCACCCGCGCGGTGGCCCTGATCGTCCCCGGACGCCTGTAGGGCGCGCCTGCGGTCACCAGTCGGCGGCCACGAAGTAGTACTCCGAGACGAAGGACTCCTGGAACGCCATCCAGGACAGCGGCGCCGAACCGTCGAGCAGGCCGATGCCGTAGCCCAGCTCCTCCACCAGGATCCGCCACAGTTCGGCGCTCGTCGTCCCGTAGTGGCGCATGACCCAGTCGCCGCCGTGCTCGAAGACGATCACGGGCCGGGAACGCCGCAGCAGCTCCCGCGCCCCGCGCAGCACGAGGACCTCGCCGCCCTCGACGTCGATCTTCACGAAGTCGAGGGAGACGTCCGGGGGGACGACGTCGTCCAGCCGGACCGTCATGACCTCGATGGAGGCCAGCACCTCGTCCTCGCGGTGGTACGGCCGTTCGTGCAGCCCGCTGTAGGCGGGGTTGGACACCACGTGGACGAAGCCCGCGCGGCCCGTGGTGTCCGACGCGGCGGCCTCCCAGACGGTCACCTGGGGGAAGCCGGCGCGCAGCGTCGCGGCGCAGCGCGGCAGCGGCTCGATCGCGAAATGCCGCCCGGCGGGCGCGGCCGCCACCATGGAGCGCAGGATCTCGCCGTCCGCGGCCCCGACGTCCAGGCAGTTGGACGTCGGCACGCAGGTGCGACGCATGATCTCCAGGGTGAGCGCGTCGTACCGCGCGTTCTGCCGGGCGGCTTCGCCGTCGAGGGTCACCGGACTCCTTCCAGCTGCGAGGCCACGTGCGCCAGGGAACAGGAGGAGGTGAAAGCGTGGAACGAGACCCCCTGGTAGCCGAGCCGCCGCAGCTCCTCCAGCATCACCGGGAGCTTCATGAACTCTCCGCCCAGCGCGCTGAAGCTCAGGTTCGGGTCGAACCGGGCGCCGGGGTGGAGCGTGAGGAAGGCCCGTCCGAGCGCCTCCTCCGCCCCGGTGGCGGGGCCCCTCGGCGGGGCGTCCCGGCCGTCGCCCTCGGCGACCACCGGGCGGTCGCGCCACGCCCGCCCGTCCGCGGGGTCGTCCGGCCTGTCGGCGCACAGCACGTACCAGTGCGGGGTCATCGCCTGGGCGTCGTCGGCCAGCCGGTCGCCCAGGTGGCGATGGATCTCCTGCGGGGTGGTGCCGGAAGGCCCGGGGACCACGTAGGCGACCAGCCCGCGCTCCTCCCGCAGCACGGTGACGTGGGTGACGGCCGGGTTCCGCGCCAGCAGCGCCTCGGTGGCGGGAAGGCTCACCCAGCCGTTGTCCACGGCGACCCAGCCGGGGCCGGGAGCCGGGGCGGCGTCCGGTCGCACGGCCGGGGCGTCCCCGTCCAGGGCGGCCTCGTGCAGCAGCCCCCGCACGCGGTCCAGAAGCTCCTCGGCCTGCGCGGGGCCGAGCGCCCGATCCCCGGTGTAGAGGTCGATGAGGATTCCCTCCGCGCGGGGCACGACGTCGACGTACAAGGTCTCGAAGGCGAACCCGGCCGGGATGCTCGCCACGGTGATCCGATCGGGTTCGAGCAGTTCGGAGGTCAGCAGCTGCGGCAGCTCGTTGCCGTACGAGTGGTAGTTGACCAGCAGGGTGCTCTGCAGGTGCATTCCGCGCAGCGTGGTCTGCTCGATCTCCACCGCCTTGAAGTCGCACGGGTTGCAGTGGCTGAACCGGTAGGCGCGCAGCGTGTTGCGCGCGGTCTGCTCCAGCACGGCGCCGAAGGACGCGCCGCGCGGCGCGCCGACCCGCACGATGCCGGGCAGGGCCAGCGACCCGATGCTGGAGCGGGCGTCGGCGGAGAACCGGTTGGACACCACCAGGTCGACGAACAGCTGCTCGGCGCCCGCGCGCTCCAGGACCGCGCAGGAGAACGCCGTCATGATCACATTGGCGGCGCTCACGCCGTGCTTCTCGGCCACCCGGGCGCAGTCGGCCGCCGCCTGGGTGAAGAACGCGGTGACCCGATGGCAGACCGAGGGGTCACCCCCTTCCCCCCTGAACGGTCCGAGGAGGTTGACGGGAGACTCGGCGATGCACTCGCGCCAGTGGTCGACGGCCCGGCGGCTGTCCTCCAGCACGCGCGGGCTCCTCTCGCTCCGCGCCTGGTCCAACGGCTGCCAGCGGACCGGGGGCAGCGCGAACGCCTGCCCGCCGGCTCGCTGCTCCAGAAGCGTCGCCAGCTCTTCGGCCAGCAGCCGGCACGACCACCCGTCCACGAGCAGGTGATGCAGGATCATCACGAGTTCCTGCGGCACACCGTCCCTGGTGAGCACGGCGGCCCGCCACGGCGGCGCCTCCTCGATGTCGAACCCCCGGGGTGCCAGACGCGCCGAGACCTGGTGCACGCTGCTCTCGCTGACGGCGTCCTCCAGTTCGAGGACCTCGACCCGCACCGGTCCGGGATCGCCCACGAACTGCACGGGACGTGACATCGAGAACGTCGAGCGCAGCGCCTCGTGCCTGGCGACGACCACCTCGACGGCCTCCCGCGCGTCCTGCACCGTGAGACCGGCCGGGATCGGGCAGTACGCCGCCGGCTGATGGGGTTGCCGCTTCTCGTACGGCAGCTGGTGTTCGAGCCAGTGCCACCGCTGGCCCCAGGTCAGCGGGCCTGATCTGGCAAGGGGGTTGGGCATGGGGTTCCTTCGGAAAAACGGGTCACGCCGCGCCGGGGGCCAGGCGGCTCCGGAGATAACCGGGGACCGTGGCGCTTTCCAGCATGGTCATGTGCGGGCACTCCTGGTCGTCGTTGTCCACGCTGATGTGGACGAAGCCACCGGCCGCCTGTTCTCTCCACAGCTCTTCGGAAACGGCGAGTCCGTCGCCGCCGAGCCCGTCGGGCGTGAATCCGGTCCGATTGGCGATGAAAGTGAGCTCGCCGTGGTACGGGCGTCCTTCGTAACTCCAGCTCGTGAGGGCCTGGTAAAGATACGCGGTGAACCGGTCGGTGATTTCCTCCCGCTCGTCGTCCTCCAGGAAATCCTCCTCGACGTCGAGGAGATGGTGGCTCGCGGCTGCGATCACCGGACGCAGTTCCCGGACGATGTCGGCGTTCGGCAGCGGACCCCGCCGGCGCCGTTCCTCCAGCCGGTCGGCGGCCTCGCCGACCCGGGGGTCCCGGAGCAGTTGCCCGCCGAGCGTGAGTTTCAGATCGGGTGTGTACGGAGGGCACACCGCCGGGTGCAGGGTGTCCACCAGGACCAGGAAGTCCACGTCGTGCCCCCGGTCGAGGAGCCAGTGCCCCACCTCGATGGCCAGCAGGCCGGTCACGCAGAAGCCGCCCAGATGGAACGGCCCCTCGGGCTGCCGGTCGAGGATGGCCCGGCCGTAGAGCGCGGCGGCCTGGCCGACCGAGGGGCCGGCCGCGACGGCGGCGTTCAGCTCGGCGGGTTCGACCGAGAGGAAGGCACGCGGGAAACCGGCGGCCGCGGTGGCCGTGAACCGCGGGTCGGCGAAAAAGAAAAAGGGCGGGACGTCCGGGTCCTCCGGCCCGCCGACATGCACGATCCCGACAGCGCCGGCACTCGTTCCGAGAATCAACGGGACCCCCTTGTGGAACGGAATTCAGATTGTTCTGCGAATTCGGGACGGTCGAACGTGATGATAGGTATCCGGTCCTGGTTCCGCCAGTTTTGAAAGGGTGGGGGAATGATGCGGGTGCGCAATCTCCTGCTGTCGGCGCGTGGCAGATTGGGTGTCAATTCCGCGGGTTCGCGTGTGCTGGTGGAGCGGGGCACCCGGATCCGCCTGCACCCGTCCGCGAGGCTGGCGCTCGGCGGACGGCTGTTCCTGGGGGGATGCGCGCCGCAGGGGGATCCGTTCGGCGAGCGGGTGATCGCCACCCGCCGGACCACCGTGTTCCTCGGCGCCGGGGCGACGCTGGTGACCGGAGGCGACGTCTTCTGCAAGTCGGGGGTGCAGTTGTCGATCGCCCAGGACGCCGAGGTCCGGATCGGCGCGGGCAGCATGATCAACCGAGACAGCGAACTGCTCTGCACGACGTCGGTGACGATCGGCGCGGACACGATGATCTCCTGGCGGGTGTCCATCATGGACAACGACGGACACATCGTCCGCCGCGCGGGGGAGTGGTCGGGACTGTGCGCCCCCATCGTCATCGGCGACCGGGTGCTGGTCGGCGGCGACGTGCGGATCCACAAGGGCGTCACGATCGGTGACGGCGCGGTGGTGGCGGCCGGGTCGCTGGTCAACCGGGACGTGCCGGCGGGCGCGCTCGTCGCGGGCTCCCCGGCGAAGGTGGTGGGCGAGGTCGAGGAGTGGATCTGAGCCTCACCCCCCGGAGACCCCGGCGGGCGCCTCACTGGCGAGCTCGCGCAGCGCCCGCCGGTCGGCCTTGCCGGAGGCGGTGCGCGGCAGCGCGTCCATCAGCCGGATCGAGGCCGGCCGCAGCGGTTCGGGCAGGGAACCGCGCACCGCCGCGAGCAGCGTGTCCTCCGTCGGCGCCGTGGCCGAGGGGTCCACGAGCACGAAGGCCGCCACCGAGTCGCCCCTGGGGTCCCCGGACGGGATCCCCACCGCGACCGCCTCCGCCACGCCTTCGCAGTCGTACAGGGCGTCCTCGACAAGCTTGGGAGGGTAGGTGACACCGTGCACGACGATGGCGCTTTTGAGGCGGCCGAGCACGGTGAGATAGCCGTCGGGGGACAGCCTGCCCAGGTCACCGGTGCGCAGCCAGCCGCCGGTCACGGCCCGCGCGGTCGCGTCCGGGTCGTCGAGATAACCGGCCATGAGCCCCGGCCCGTGCACCAGCACCTCACCGGTCTGCTCGTCGAGGCGGAGACGGGTGCCGTCCAGCGGCGGGCCGACGGTTCCGGGCCGCCAGTGGGACGGGCCGGTCAGCGCGACGTTGGGGCCCGCCTCGGTCAGCCCGTAGCCGTCGTGCAGCGGCCCGCCGACAGCCGACAGGAAGTCCTCGGCCAGCCGGTGGGGGAGCAGGTCCCCGCCGCAGCCGCGGACCTTCGGACCGGCGAGTGCGGCCCTCAGCTCCGGGTCGCGGCGCGCCGCCAGGAGCAGGGCCCCGTACAGCGAGGGCACACCGTCCAGGGACGCGAACGGCGTCGCCTTGAGCGCCATCACGACGGGGCCCAGCCCGGGGCGCGACTGCACGTGCAGATCCAGTCCGTAACGCGCCCACATCTGCAGGACGCTGAACCCGTAGGCGTGGTTGAGCGGGATCGGCACCAGCAACCGGTCACCCGGCTCCAGTTCCAGCCGGGCCCGGGTCGCACCGGCCTGGTAGTCCAGCGCTCCGCCGTCCAGCGCCACCGCCTTCGGCTCGCCGGTGCTGCCCGAGGTCCAGAAGACGGCCCTGGTCTCGTCGGGGAAGGGCGGCTGCGGGCCGGGCGCGGCCGCCGTCACGGCGGGCCGTCCGGACCCGGACGGGTGAACGGTCGCCACGACGGCGCGTGTGACGGCGGGCGTCCGCCACTCCGGGGCGCCGGGCAGCAGCGGGGCGCCCAGCCGTTCGGCCGCCAGCACGGTGATGATCAGTGACAGCGGATGCGTGTCGAGCAGGGCGACCCCGCGACCCGGCCCGGCGCCGGTTCCCCTCAGCTCCCCTGTGACGTCGCGGACCAGGGACTCCAGCCGTCCCCTCGACAGGGCCTCGCCGTCGACGGTGAGACCACCGGGCCCGCCGCTCACCGGTTCACCCCGGCGGGCTCGCCGAAGACCCTGCGTACCCCCGGAGGCACGTCCCGGTCCTGGACGGGGACGGCGATCAGCGCGAGCCCGCGCCCGGCGGTGCGCCCCGCCGCCTCCTTGACCGCCGCCTCCACCTCCTGCGCGTCCCGCGGCCTGGCCGTCCAGCCGCCGAGGGAGCGCACCACGTCGTCGTAGGGCGGGGCGGCGGTGGCGGCGAACCGGGTGAGGCCGTCGTCGACCCCCTCCTGCCCCCGGAGGAAACGCGGCCAGCCGAAACCGCCGTTCTCGAACACGAGGAACGTGATGCCGCAGCCCTGCTCGGCGATCGTCGGCAGCGCGTTGAGGCTCAGCGTCAGCGCGCCGTCACCGCAGACCACCACGGTCGGCGACGACGGCTCGGCGATCGCCGCGCCCACGGCCGCCGCCACGCCGAACCCCATCATCGTCTGCTCGCCCGGAGTGACGACCCGGCTACGTTCGGAGAGGGACAGGAGCGGATAGTGGTAGCTCCACATGTCGTGCAGTCCGTTCTCCTGGACGAGCACGATGTCCCGGCCGAACTGCGCGCGGACGGCGCGCAGGGCCACCCGCGCCATCGAGCCGGGGCCGGCGTCCTCGTGCTGCGCCGCCCTGACCGCCGCGATCCGGTCCGACCACTCCCGGGTCCTCGTGCGCGCCCCGGACCCGTCGAGACCGGCGGCGAGCAGCCCGGCGGTCAACGCGGCGTCCCCGACGAGCGCGACCTCGGGCCATACGCCCCGGTCGAGCGAGGCGGCGTCCACATCGACGTGGACCAGGCGCGCGGTGGCCAGGGACTCCCATCCCATCCGGACGGTCTCCTCCAGCCGGGTGCCGAGCGCCAGCACCACGTCGGCGGCCTCGAGCAGGCTGTGCGCCGGAGCCGTGGCGTACAGGCCGGCGAGCCCGCAGTACGCCGGGTGCTCCTCGTCGATCAGGCCGCGCCCGGCCGCGGTGGCGAACACCGCCGCCCCCCAGGTCTCCGCGAGGCGCCGTACGGCGGGACCCGCGCCGGCCGCCTTGCCGCCGCCCCCTGCGACGATCACCGGGGACCGGGCTTCCGCCAGGACCCGCAGCGCCCGGTCGAGCTCGTCCTCGGCGGGCACGGAACGCAGCCGCCGGACCGGCCCGCCGCGGAACGGAGTCCCGGGCGGGGCGTCACCCAGGAGTTCGTCGGTGACCTCCACGACCGCGACGCCGGGCACGCCGTTGACGGCCTGGTGCACCGAGTGGCGCAGGGCCCAGGCGAGCTGCTCCATGTCCTCGGCGACGATGTGCGACTTGGCCACCGCCGCGGTCACGGCCCGCTGGTCGACCTGCTGGAACCCGCCGCGGTCCAGTCCGGCCCGGGGGATCCGGGTGGTCACCACGACGAGGGGCGCGCAGAGCGCCGCCGCCTCCAGCAGCCCGGTCAGCGCGTTGGGAAGCGGGGGGCCCGAGGAGACGGCGAGCACCGCGGGACGGCCCGACACCAGCGCGTGGCCCGCGGCCATGCACGCCCCGGCGCGCTGGTCACGCACGGGTACGGCGGTCAGGCCGGGGACGACGCGGGCCGCGTCCAGCAGCCCGGGTTCGTCGGTCGGCACGCCCGTCACCAGGCCGCATCCCGCTTCGCCGAGCGCGGACGCGACAAGGCGCCAGACGGCGGCGGGATCCCTCCGGGGGGTGGTCATCGTTCCTCCATCGTGGTTACGGAATGCGCCACGCCTCGCTCACCCGCCGCTCGTGTCCCGCCAGCGGGACACGAGCGGCGGGAGCGGCTCGTCCCGGCCGGGATCACGTCCGGATCAGGGTGGCGACGGTCTTCCACAGGACGCCGGGCGTCCGGCAGGTCTCGGGGACCAGCGCCTCGTCGGGAAACCTCACCTCGTAGGCGTTTTCGAGTTCGACGATGAGCGTGACCGTGAGAAGCGAGTCCAGCCCATGGTCACGCAGATCCGTGTCCGGGCGGAGCGGTTCTCCCGGCGGCAGGTCCGAAACCACCCTGCGCACCGCGTCCTCGAATTTCGCATCCCATTCAGTGGTCAATGGCGGCTCCTCCGGTCCGGTTCGTTCTTCAGCCGACGGCATGTGCCCCCCCGTCGACGTGCAATATCTCACCGGTCGTCGCGGGGAACCAGTCCGAGAAAAGCGCCACGCAGGCCCGTGCCACCGGTTCCGCGTTTCCGCTGTCCCAGCCGAGCGGCGCGCGGCGGTGCCACAGCCTGTCGAATTCCTCGGTGCCTTCGCCCTGTTGCGATATGTTCCTGGCCGCCATTGTGCGGAGCGGACCGGCGGCCACCAGATTGACCCGGATTCCCTGCGCTCCGAGATAGGCGGCGAGGTATCGGGTGCAGGATTCCAGTCCGGCTTTGGCCACACCCATCCAGTCGTATTCGGGCCAGGCCGCCGACGCGTCGAAGTCGAGTCCGACGATGGAGCCGCCGGAGTCGGAGAGCAGCGGCATCGTCGCGCGGGCGAGCGCCTGCAGGGAGTACGTGGAGGCGTGGAACGTCGTCGCGACGTCCGGCCACGGGGCGGTGAGGAATCCGCCGCCGAGGGCGGCGGGCGGCGCGAAGCCGATCGAGTGCAGCACGCCGTCGAGGTGCCCGGTGTGCTCGCCCACCCGCTCGGCGAGGGAGGCGAGCTGCCCGGCGTCGGTGACGTCGAGTTCGATCACCGGCGCGAGCCGGGGAAGCCGCTTGGCCAGCCGCTGGACGAGGCTCAGCCGGGGGTAGGCGGTCAGCACCACCTCGGCGCCCTGCTCCTGGGCGACCCGGGCGACGTGGAAGGCGATGGACGCGTTGGTGAGCACCCCGGTGATGAGAAGCGTTTTACCAGACAGAAGTCCCAATAGATGTCCTTTGCCGGAAGAATGTGACGGCCGCCTGAACCCGCCGTTTCGACAGGCGGCCGGAGTTCTGCGGTGAGTGATCATTACAGCGATCCCGTCCGGGTGACTCGCCCTGCCGCGGCGAGTCTTGACACGGGTATCCGCGCGGGATCTTCTCAATGCATTCGCACAGTCCGCCGAGGTTTTCCGGATACTGCGATCCCGTTTGGAACAGTCTAACGAGAACACGGGTTGCACAAGCCGGGGATCTTGATAAGAATCGACCCAGCCAGGGCGGTAATTAGCGCCCATCCCAGATGTTCGAGGGGGCCGACGGAGGGGGCGCGTGGTTGTCGATGTCTCAGCTAAGAGTCCTAGAGCAAAGTGTTGCCGATGTTCCGACTAAGAGTCCCAGGGCGAAACGCGGCAGCGCCGGACCGGTGAATGTCCACGCGCCCGGGGGAACGGGCCGGCCGGGCAGCGGCCTCGGTCTCGACGAAGTGGCTCAGCCACGCAGAGCGGCGCTCCACCTGCCGAAGGAGATGACTTTCGAGTCCTGGCGGCGGGTGGGCGAGCAGATCGGGCTCATCGCGGACTCCTCCGCCTGGTGGAAGGCCGACTGGCTGCTGCACGGAGAGAGGCTGTTCCCCGACCGCTACAAGAGGGCCATCGAGGAAACCCTGCTGGATTATCAGACCCTTCGCAACTACGCCTGGGTGGCGCGGAGATTTCCGTTCCACCGCAGAAGGGACAGGCTCAGCTTTCAGCACCACGCCGAAGTGGCGTCGCTCCCCGAGGAGGAGCAGGACGTCTGGCTCGAACGCGCCGAGCGGCTGAAGTGGTCGCGCAACAGGCTGCGCAACGAGATCCGGGCGAGCCGGCGCCCGGAAGTCGGCGTGGACGTCCCCGCGAAGGTCACCGTCACCCTCACCGTTCCCTCCGAACGCGAGCGGCGCTGGCAGCAGGCCGCCGACGCCGCCCAGTGTTCGCTCGTCGAGTGGATGGCCCTCGTGCTGGACGAGGCGGCCGTCGCCTCGCCGCCCGGCCCCGCCGACGGCGCCCGGGTGCCGGACCGGGCGGATGTGAGTGGGTGACCGAGCGGGTACTCGTCCTGGGCGGGACCAGGTTCGTGGGACGACACCTGCTCGAACGGCTCGTCGCGCTCGGTTGCGCGGTGGACGTGCTGAACCGCGGTGTCACCATGCCCCCGGAGGCGCTTCCGGCGGGTGTGGGACAGCTGAGGGCCGACCGTGCCGATCACGGGCGCGTCCGCTCGCTGCTGTCCGGACGCGCCTATGACGCGGTGTTCGACGTCTCCGCCTACCGCCCGCAGGAGGTGGCCACCGTCCTGGAGGCGCTTCCCGACACGACCGGCCACTACCTCCTGATCAGCACCTGCGTGGTCTACACGCACCTGTGGGATCCCGCCCCCGGCCACCACGACGAGGATCCGGTGCCGATCGCCGAGGACGACGGCACCGTCGCGGGCTACTTCGGCGACGGCGACATCGTCGTCCACTACGCGGGCGCCAAACGCGCGTGCGAGACGACCCTGCTGGGCCAGGACCGGATACCGGGCACGGTCCTGCGTCCTTGCGGGATCTACGGCCGCTACGACGATCGGTACCGGCACGACTACTTCTTCGACCGGATCGCGGCCGGGCGTCCCGTCCTCATCCCCGACTCGCACGTCGACCGGCGCATCCACCTGACCTCGGTCGACGGGCTCGTCGACGCCTGCGTCCGCGCGGCGGGGCGGACCGGGGACGATCCCCTGGTCCTCAACATCGCCGACCGCGACGTGCTCAGCTGCGGCGAACTGGCCGAGGAGTGCGTCCGGGCGGCCGGGGCCGACCCGCGGATCATCGTCTACCCGCGTGAACTGGCCGGAGAGGTCCTCGTCCCGGCCGAGGCCGGGACGGCGCCCCCCGGGGCCTTCCCCTTCGGCGACGAGCCCGGCTTCCGGCTCGACTGCACCCGGGCGGGCGAGGTCCTGGGCTGGACGGCGCCCTCGATCGGCGCGGGCACCGCGGCTCTCTTCGGAGCCCATGCCGAACGGCGTGCCGCGGGCGGGCGGGCCGAGCCCGACTTCCGGTTCGACGACGCGCTGCTCGCCCGTCTCGCCGCGGCCGGGAGCTCCCCATGAGGATCGCGGTCGTCAACGTGCCGTTGCGCGTCCCGGGCGATCCCACCCGGTGGATCACCGTCCCGCCCCAGGGGTACGGCGGCATCCAGTGGGTGGTCAGCCACCTCGTCGACGGGCTGCTCGCCCTGGGGCACGAAGTGCACCTGCTCGGCGCGCCCGGAAGCCACGCCGGGCACCCGGACCTGCGCGTCGTCGACGCGGCCGAACCAGCCGAGATGCGCCGCTGGCTGCGGGGCAACCGGGTCGACATCGTCCACGATCACAGTAACGGCCGGATCACGCCCCGGGACCTGCCGCCCGGAGCGGCGTACTGCTCCACTCACCACCTGACCGGGGCGCCCGAGATCGGCCTCAACTGCGTGTACGTCTCGGGCGCGCAGCGCGCCGCCGCACGGGCGGGCGCCGCCGCCCCGGTGATCCGGCTGCCGGTGAACCCCGATCGCTACCGCTTCCGCAGGGACAAGAAGGACTACCTGCTGTTCCTGGGGCGGATTTCGGCGCACAAGGGGGCGCTGGAGGCCGCCGCCTTCGCGCGGGCCGCGGGAGTACCCGCGGTGCTCGCCGGGCCGGCCTGGGAGGAGGAGTACGCCACCGCGATCCGCAGGAACTCGCCGGGCGCGGAACTGGTGGGCGAGGTGGGCGGCGCCGAGCGGGTGGAACTGATCTCCGACGCGGCCGCGGTCCTGGTGCTCTCGCAGCCGGTGACCGGCCCCTGGGGGGACCTGTGGTGCGAGCCGGGCGCCACGGTGGTGTCGGAGGCCGCGGTGAGCGGCACCCCGGTGATCGCCACGGCGAACGGCTGCCTGCCGGAGATCGTGCCGGGGGTGGGGACGCTGGTTCCGTACGGCGAGCGGTTCGAGCCCGGCTACGCGGAGTCCCGGCTGGCGGCGCTGCCGTCGGCGGACCGGGTGCGGCGGCGCGCGCTCGCCCGCTGGGACCACGTCGGGGTCGCCCGCCGGTACACCGAGGTGTACCGGCGGATCCGCGACGGTGAGAGCTGGAGCTGAGAAGACGATGCGGGAGGTTCCGATGGAGGAGAAGGTCGAGGAGTTCCGCGCGCAGGGCTTCACCATCCTGCCGTCCTTCATCACCGAGGACGTGCTGAAGCTGCTGCGCGCGGAGGCCGACGAGCTGATCGCACGCTTCACCGAGCGGGGGGAGCGGGCGGAGGACTACTGGACCTACGACGTCCCCGGGCGGGCGACGCCCATGCTCTACCGGATCCACAACCTGGAGAAACAGGGGACACCCGGGATCGCCGAGCTGTTCGGCGGCGAGCTCCAGCGGGACCTGGCGGCGAAGTTCATCGGCGAGCGGGCGCGGCCGACCGTCTGCGCCATGATCGTCAAATCGGCGGGGGTGGCGGAGGTCCCCTGGCACCGTGACCGGGTGAACGTCCCACCGGCGGCGGCGCTCAACCTGAGCGTCTACCTCGACGAGTCACGCGCCGAGAACGGCTGCTTCGAACTGGTGCCGGCCTCGCACCTGCTGCCCGACGACGCCGCCCCGATCGCCGTCCGCGACCGGGGCCCGACGGTCCGGGTGCCCGCCGCCCCCGGCGATGTCCTGGTGCACGACGTGCGCCTGGTGCACGGCTCGGGCCCCAACGACGGCGAACTCGTCCGCCGCAGCGTGATCACGGAGTTCGCCGCCTGAGCCCGTGCCGGGTCACCGGTCGTCCGGGCGGGACAGCAGCGCCTCGACCGGGACCAGCACCCGGTCGTCGGCCGTTCGCGCGGCGGTGTCCCGCCTCGCTCCGATCACCGGGTGCTCCTCGGTCGGCCCGCAGTAGGCGTTGGTGCAGAACTCCCATTCGCCGCGGTCCTGGGCCCGCCGCTGGGCCAGGGCCCCGGGCGAGTTCCAGATCTCCTCCAGGCTGGAGTCGTTGAGGTTGCCGATCGGCGACCAGCCCAGGAAGTTGCAGAACGAGGCGTCGCCGTTGACCCCGACGTAGAGGTTGTCGAAGGTCCGGCGGCAGCCGTGGGACTCCAGGTGGCGGGACGCCACCGGGGTGCCGAAGACACGCCCCTCGAAGACCTCCAGCCCCCACACCTCCAGGTCGGGCAGTTCCCGCCGGATCTCGGCCGTGGCGTCGAGCGTGCGCCGGATCTCGTCACGGTCGGGGGGGAGCAGGTCCAGGTCGAAGAAGTACCGCACCCGGTCCACGCCGTGGTCGGCGGCGAGCCGGAGGAACCCGGGAACCTCGTGCAGGTTCTCCGCGGTGATGACGAAGCTGAAGTCGACGGCGACGTCCCCGGCCAGCGCCCGGAAACGGCGGACGTTGTCCAGGACCGCGTGGTAGTGGTCCCGGCGGTTCACCCTGGCGTAGGTCTCCGGAGTGCAGGCGTTGAGCGAGAAATTGACGAACCGCCCGCGCCCGGCCATCAGCGCCGCCCAGTACCCGTCGAACTTGTAACCGTTGGTGAAAAGGCTGAACCTGACCCGGTCGTTCCGGCCGTTAATCAATTCGCAGAACTCGCGGAACGCCGGTACCAGCGTCGGCTCGCCGCCGTGCAGGACGACGTTCTCCAAACCCGGGTAGAGGGGGGTGAGCTTTTCCCGCCAGATGTGCTCGGGCAGGTCGTCTCGGAAATTGGGCTGGAAGCAGAAGGCGCAGCGGTAGTTGCAGCGCAGCGTCAGGATGACGTGCAGGGACTTGATGTCGCCGATCGGCCGCAGCAGTTCGTCCATCCGGAGGTCACTCACCTTCACCGGTGTTCGTCGCTTGCTCTTCCCGGGCATTATGCCAATCTTTACGTGATGGGTAGTGAAATATTTTGAAGGGGTGACGGAATATGACCGAGCACGGCTCCCCCCTGGAAAGCCCGGCGTTCTGCGCGCTGCCGTGGGTGCATATGTGCGGCTCGGTCGACGGAGTCTGGGGCCGTTGTTGCGTCGACGACACCATGTATCACGATGATTTGTACTCGCAAGAGGAGGAGCCGGAGTTCCGGCTCAAGCCGGGTGCGGTCGGCGCGCTTCCCCGATCCCGTTTCGCGCCCGCGAACCCCGAGCGCACGTTCGGGTTGGAAGAGGCGTTCAACAGCCCGAACATGCGCCGCACCAGGCTGGCGATGCTCGCCGGTGAGCGGGTCAAGGCGTGCACGTACTGCTACGAGCGGGAGGCCGGCGGCGGGGAGTCCTACCGGCAGAAGGTCAACCGCATCTTCGGCGAGATGATCGACCTGCCGGCGCTGGTCGCCGGGACGGCGGCGGACGGCTCGCTGGACGGGTTCCCGCTCTTCCTGGACATCCGCTTCGGCAACACCTGCAACCTGCAGTGCGTCATGTGCGGCTATCCGGTGAGCTCACGCTGGGGAACCGAGAGGCGCCCGGCCTGGGCGCACGCCAGCATCGACCCGTACCGCGACGACGACGAGCTCTGGGGAGTCCTGCGGGAGCACGCGCGGGGGCTGCGCCGGGTCTACTTCGCCGGCGGAGAGCCGTTCCTGCAGCCCGGCCACTTCAAGATGCTCGACCTGCTGATCGAGACGGGCGCGGCGCCCGGAGTCGACCTCGTCTACAACTCCAACCTGACCGTGCTGCCCGAGGGCGTGTTCGAGCAGCTCGCCCGGTTCAAGTCGGTCAGCATCGGCGCCTCGTGCGACGGCGTCGGGGCGGTCTTCGAGCGGATCCGCACCGGGGCGCGCTGGGAGGTGTTCGTGCGTAACGTGCGGGAAGTCAAGCGGCACGTGTCGGTCTTCCTGGCGGTGGCCCCGCAGCGGGACAACGTCATGCACCTGCGGGAGATCGTCGACTTCGCGGCAGCCGAAGGGCTGGAGGTCGATCTGACCAACTTCGTCCACTGGCCCGCGGAACTGTCGGTGCGGAACCTGCCCCCGGACCGCAAGGCCGAGGTGGAACGCTACCTGGAGAAGCTCATCGAGGACTGCCGGGGCCGCGCGCTGGAGACCGCCGCCGAACACCTGACGATGCTCGCGTCCTTCGTACGGGCGCAGGCCGGCTAGCGGCAGCCGGCGGATCCGGGGCCCAGCCGTTTCCGGAGGCCCCGCTCAGAACGAGTCGTCCGCGCCGACGACGCCCGTTCCCAGGGCGCGGTCGAGCCACCCGGCGAGCCCGGGGGGCAGCTCCGGTGCGACCGCCCCCGGGGCCGCGAGCACGATGTCGGAGATCCGCCCGGCGACGCGGACGCGTTGCACGTGCGGGAAGAGGGTGAGGCCGGCGGCGCGCAGCCGCCCCGGCGCGTCCAGGGCGGCATCGGCGACCAGGCAGACCCGGCTCCCCGCGCTCTCCCGCAGCGTGGACCAGAAGCGCTCCAGCGAACCGGCGAGCGAGCCGCCCGCCTCCACGGTCACATTCCACGGCGGGTTGCTGATGACCACGTCGACCCGGCCCCGGCCCCACGGCGGCCGGCCCGCGTCCGCGCGGACCAGCCCGAACTCGGCCTTCGCCCACCGGGCGTTGGCGCGGGCGTTGGCCAGCCGGGCGGGGTCGAGGTCGGACGCCACCACCCGGGCCTCCGGGTGGGCGAGCAGCGTCTCGATCGGGATCGTCCCGTCACCGCAGAACGGGTCGGCGACGACGACCGGGCCGTCCCCGGTCACCGACATGCGGACCAGCGCGGCGGCCAGCGGCGGATGCAGCGACCCCCGCCCGGCGCTCTGCTTGTACGCGCGGCGGTGCAGGGGGCGGTCGGCCAGCCGCACGGCCACCGTGGCGCCCTGGCCCTGCACCAGGAGCCTGACCGTCACATCGGTCTCGGCGGCGCGGCTGCCGTCCTGCGTCCGGGAGACGAACCGGCCGCGCAGCCGGGGCGCCAGCACCTCGCCGACCGCGTCCTCAAGGGTGAACCGGTTGAAGTTGCGGCGGCCCTCGAGGCTGACGACCACGTCGAAGAGGGGCCTCGCCGGTAGGGCGCGCAGCCGCCGCAGGCCGTCCACGGCCCCGGCCCAGCCGAGGCCGATCACCCGCTCGGCGAGCACCGGCGGGACGTCCTTGGTGTGCCCCACCCCGTCGAGGCGTCCCACCTCGACGAAGACGTCGTCCACGGTCCGCAGGGTGAGAAGGGCGGGGTGCGGCTCCGGCAGATCGAACCGGATCTCACGGGGCCGCATCCGGATGCGGGAGGGGCTGAGCACGGTGGCGATCTCGTCGGCGGCGACCCACTCGAGTCCGCGCACGCATCGGGCCATGAACCTCACGCGCCCATCATCTCACCCGGGACTCGGCGGGGCGGCGATCACGGGCCGGCGCCCGGGCAGGGTGGCGGACGGCGGACGGCGGACGGCGGGTGGCGGGTGGTGAGGCGTGGGGACGCGGGCCGGGCGGCGTGGCGGGGCGGCGATCACGGGCCGGTGTCCGGGCAGGGGGCGGGCGGCGCGGCGAGGCGGGGGACACGGGCTCATTTGAAAATCGCCGGGATCGGCCCGCTGTCCCGCCAGCGGGACAGCGGCCCGGTGGCCGGACCCTTCATTTCGCTATTGAATCTCGCTACCATTCGGCCCATGGCAGACGATTATTTGGTCAGCGAATTCAATGGTATAAAGCTGGCCTGGTCGCCCGAACTCGACGGGGGTGGCAGAGGTTTCGGGCAGGACTACGTCCCGCTGGTGCGACACCTGTTCGGCAAGGTCGGCCGCCTTGCGGAGTTCTGTGCGGGACCTGCCTACATAGGTTTTTCGCTGCTCGCCCACGACTGCTGTGAACATCTGGTCCTGATCGATGTGAACCCGCGTGCGATCGACGCGATTCACGAGACCATACGGATGAACGGTCTCGCGGAAAAGGTCACCGTATACCTTTCCGACGGCCTCGGTGCAATTCCCCCGACGGAACGCTGGGATCTCGTGGTGGCCAATCCGCCGCACTTCCGCGAACCGGTCGGGGACGTGCCGAGCATCATCACCGACGACCCCGGATGGCGGGTGCACCGGGACTTCTACGGCGGAGTCGGCGGGTTCCTCACACCGGGCGGATCCGTGCTCGTCCAGGAGAACAGCGAGGGCAGCGCGCCCGAGGACTTCCTGCAGATGATCGAGGACGGCGGCCTCACGCACACCTCGACCCTCTGGTACGGCGGCGGACAGGCGGGCCCCGGCTTCTACTACCTGTGGAGCCGGAAGGCGCTGCCCGGCCTGGTCTTCGACCCCGGGGTGCGCCCGGCCGACCTGAAGCTCGGCCCGGGCGGGGGGCAGCTTCTCGACCTCGACCCGCGCGGGCCCTGGGCACTGCGCCTGGTCAACCTGACCGGCCGGCCCGTGCGTCCGAGGTTGACGGACGACGCGGGGCAGGACCAGTTCTGGCTGCCGTTCGGCGAGCTCGGGACGGAGTCGGCCACGGAACTGCCCCGGATGGCGCTGCGGCCGGGGGGCTACCAGGTGCGCGACGAGACCTCGGGCACCGTGCTCGCCCGGATCCGAGTGTCATGACCGTCCACCTGGTCTCGGTTCTCGGCGGCGACGTCACCGTCGTGCCGCAGATGATCGAGCACTATCGCGGCCTCGGAATCGAGTCGTTCCACCTCGTCCGGCACGCCGAGAGCGCCGGCAGCGAGGTCTACGAGCGCACCGCGGAGATCGTCGAGGAGGCGGGCCTGAAGCTCGCCCGGACCCATGTGGGCCCCTGGGACGAGGACTTGAACTCCCGGCTCATCCAGGAGGCCATGGACGAGCGGCGCGACGACTGGTTCGTCGTCGCGGACCTCGACGAGTTCCAGCTCTACGACCGGCCGCTGCCCGACCTGCTGGCCTGGTGCGAGCGGGAGGGCTACGACCTGGTGGAGGGGTGCTACCTGGACCGGCTCGGCCGGGACGGGAGCTTCCCCGAGGTGCTCCCCGGCCCGCTGTGGGAGCAGTTCCCCCTGGCGGGGATGCTGTCGTTCCCCCTGCTCGGCGCGACCCCCACCAAGGTCACCGCGGCACGCGGCGGGATCCGGCTGGAGCACGGCCACCACCGGGCGCTGAACGGCCGTGCCGTACCCCACCGCGAGGTGTACGCCCAGGTCCACCACTTCAAATGGAACGACTCGGTCGTCTCGCGCATGCGCCGGCGCAAGGACAAGTTCCAGTCCGGCGAGTGGAAGCTGGTGTTCCCCACGGTGGTGGGCGAGGTTCTGCGCTTCCTCGACCATCTGGCCGCGCACGGCGGCCGGATCGACGTCTCCGAGCCCCTGTTCATGTTCCACCCCTGCGGAGACTCCTTCGCCGACTATCCCCATTGGGCCGAGGCCGTCCGGCAGGTGCACACCTGCTGGCCGGCGAACTGGTGAAGGGCTGCCGTCATGACCAGGATCGCGGTGATCACTGTCGGCACCAACGAGGCCGGGTGGCTCGACGCCTGTTACTCCACCCTTCTGGCCGGTGACTTCGACGGGCTCCGGATCGACGCCGTCTACGTGGACAACGCCTCGACGGACGGCAGCGTGGACCTGGTCAGAACGCGCTTCCCCGACGTCCACATCATCGCGCGCGGGCACCGCGGCGAGTTCTCCGACGCCAACAACCTCGGGATCCGCCACGCCCTCGCGCTGGGCGCCGACTACGTCTTCCTGCTCAACCCCGACACCATGACGCCCCCGAACCTCGTCCGGGACCTCACCGCCTTCATGGAGCGCCACCCCCAGTACGGCGTGGTGGGCCCGATGCAGCACCGCTACGAGGAGCCCGAGCCGAACGACTGGTCGGTGATGGCGCTGGAGGCGGGGGAGGCGCACGTCTTCGTGCACACCTGGCCCGACCATCCGTCCGGCGCCGGGCCGGCCGAGGGGCGCGCGGACCGCACTCTGGAGCACGCCTACGTGCAGGGCGCGGCGTTCTTCGTCCGAGCCGAGGTGTTGCGGCGGGTGGGACTGTTCGACGAGGTGTACGGCACCTACTACGAGGAGGTCGATCTGTGCCGGCGGGTGCGCTGGGCGGGCTGGCGCGTCGCGCTCCTGCTCGACCTCCACCTGCGGCACAAGGGCGGCGGAGGCACCGCGCACTCGCTCTACCGGCGCCGCCGGATGATCAGGAACAAGTACTACCATCTGTTCACCGACCCCGGGTGGCCTCGCGGCGAGGCGCTGCGGCTCACCGTCACGTGGGTCTGGCTCGACCTGCTGCGCCGCGGTCCCGCCCCGGCACCGACGTTCCGGGCGGGACTGGGAGACCTGTGCCACGCGCTGGGCTGGCTGCTGCGCGGGATCCCCACGATCGTCCGCGTCCGCCGCGAGCGCGCCGTGCTGGCGGCGCGCGGGGCGGGCGGGCCGCTGCGCGCGCCGACGCGAAGGAGCCGTCGTTGATCACTCCACCGCAGTTGCTGGCCTACTACTTCCCGGGGTTCCACTATGACCCGGTGCTCTACCCGGGCCTCGAACCCGGCTGGTCGGAGTGGGACCTGGTACGGCGGGCCCGCCCGTTCTTCCCCGGCCACTCCCAGCCCCGGCGGCCCTCCTGGGGGTACGAGGACGAGTCCGACCGCGACGTCATGGGGCGCAAGCTGGACGTGGCGGGCGCACACGGCATCGACGGGATGCTGGTGATCACCTACGAGTACGGCGGCGCCAGCCCCGGCGGCAGGGTCCTGGAGGCGGCCCTGGACGCGGCGGGGCCGGGCGTGGCCCGTCCGGCCATGATGTGGGCCAACCACCGCCGCTACTGGGCCTACCCGGAGCCGGAGGACACGGAGGGGCGCGTCTACCTGGAGGTGGACTACCGCCGCGAGCGGCTCGCGGCGATGGTCGACCGCTGGTGCGCCACCGTCTGGAGCCACCCCGGCCACTACCGGCTGCCCGACGGGAGCGTGTTCTTCTCCCTGTACAGCCCGCAGGCGTTCATCGACGGCACCGGATCGCCGGAGGCGCTCGCGTGGTTCTGCGCCTACGTCCGGGAGGCGGTCCGCGGGGCGGGGCTGCCCGGGGTGCACCTGCACGCGTGCTCGCTGTCCTATCTGCGCGACCTGGACGCGCTGGCCCTCTTCGACAGCTGCTCGGACTATCTCGCGCTCGGTTACACCGAGAACCCGCCGGGCAAGGAGCCCCACCTCGACCTGCCGAGCCACCGGGGCAGTCTCGTGGTGCCGACGCCGCGGGCGGACCGGCTGGCCGCCGTCGCCGCCTCGATGGACCGGCTGGCCCGGCTCGCCACCGTCCCCTACCTGCCCTCGGTCACCGTCGGGCGGGACTGTTCGCCGCGTGTCCGCGCCCGCGGCGAGCGGCGCGTCGGCCACTACAGCGCCCGCCCGATCCTGACCGACCCGATCCCCGAGCTGGCGCCCGCGGCGCTGCGGGTGGCGACCGACTTCCTGCACGCTCACCGGCCCGAGCCGGCGCTGGTCTTCGTCAACGCCTGGAACGAATGGACCGAGGGCGCCTATCTGGAGCCCGACGAGGAACACGGACCGGCCGCCCTGCGGGCGCTGGCCGCGGCCTGGGAGGAAGCGTGGATCTCAGCATCGTGATCGCGACCCGCGATCGGCGCGCGCTGCTCGACCGCACCCTCACCTCGATCGAGGCCGGGCGGGGCGCGCCGGAGTGCGAGGTGGTCGTCGTCGACCACGGTTCGCGCGACGGCACCGCCGAGCTCCTGGAGGAGTACGCCGCGCGCCTGCCGCTGCGGGTCGTCTCCCTGGAGTTCCGCGGCGAGTCGATCGCCGAGCCCAAGAACGCGGGAGCGGAGGCGGCGCGGGGGGACCTGGTCGTCTTCGTGGACAGCGGCGTCCTGTGCTCCCCGGGTTTCGCCGGCGCCCATCTGGCCGCGCACCGCCTCGCCCCCGCCTCCTGTGTCGCCGGGGCCGTGCTCGGCTGGGACAGCGAGGACGAGACCGACCCGTTCTGGGCGACGGTCGACGCGGCGAGGATGCCCGAGCGGCCCGCACCGGAATGGCCGGAGTCCCTGGCGGACCCGCGGGCGCCGCGGTTTGACCCGGACGGCGGCGCGCCGTGGTTGCTGATGTGGGGGGCGAACCTGTCCGTGCCGCGCCGCGACTTCCTGGCCGCGGGGGGCTTCGACACCGGGATGTCCGGCTGGGGCTGGGACGATCTGGAACTGGCCTTCCGGCTGTCGCGGTCGGGACTGCGGCAGGTGTACGCCCCCGATGCGTGGGCGCTGCACTACCCGCACCCCCGGGCGTCGCTCGCCAGCCGGATGGAGACGTCCCGGCGCAACTGGCTGCGCGCCTACACCCGGCACGGCGGCGCACCGGAACTGGAGCTGTGGGACCGCTGTGACTTCTGGGAGTACGCCGAGTGCCTGAGCCGGGTGGAGCGCACCTGGCGGGAGGCCGCGCGCCGGCTGGCGGCGCCTCCGCCGCGGCCGGGCGGCGCCGGGCGGCGGGTGCTGTTCGGCTTCGCCCCGCCCGACCGGCCGGAGCCGGGCGACGTGTTCGTCCTGCCGCCCGGGGTGGTGCGGTCCCCGCACCCGGGCGTGGTGACCGCTTACGGGCTCCGGACCCCGCTCGCGGACCGCAGCGCCGACGTGGCCGTCGTGTCCCCGGCCCTGCTGGCGTTCGACTGGCCGCCCTCGCCCGGGTGGCCGCCGCTGGTGGAGACGATGCTCCGCGAGGCCGTCCGGGTGGGCGGCAGGATCGAGGTGGCCGGGCCCGGCGGCGGGCCCCGGCTGGACGCGCTGGTGGAGAGGGCGGCCGCGTGAAGGGCCGGGCCGACCGGCTCGTGGTGGCGGTGTGCTCGGGACGGGTCGAGGACGTGCGCCGGAGGTGGAAGCACAACATCGCCCAGCTCGACGAGGACGACTACCTGGTGGTCATGGACTGCGCCGGGACGGAGGAGATCCGCCGGATCGGGGAGGAGATCACCGCCGCCGGCGGCACGGTCCACGTGCAGGGGAGACGCATGGGCCTGTCGACCGCGCGGAACCACGTGCTGGCGGTCCATCCCGACCGGCGGATCCTGTTCCTGGACGACGACGCGCTGCTCGACCGCGACGCTCTCGACGCCGTCAGGGACGCCTTCCGGGACGGCGCGGAGGTCGTGGGGACACGGCTGTCGCCGCCGCCGGAGCGGACGAGGCTCCCCGGGTTCATGACCACCGGCCAGATGCACCTGCTCGGCTGGCACGCCCCCGGGGAGCCGGTCAAGATCTGGGGCGCCTGCATGGGGGTGGACGCGGCCTTCGCCACGTGCCACGGCCTCACCTTCGACCTGAGGCTGGGGCGGACGGGACGGCGGCTGGAATCGGGCGACGACACCAGCTTCATCGCCCGGATGAAGGAGCACGGCGCGCGGGAGACCGTTCTGCCCGACGTCGAGGTGATCCACGACGTGCACCCCGCGCGGTTGTCCGTGCGGTACCTGGCCCGGCGCGCCTACTGGCAGGGCCGCAGCGAGGCGCGGCGCGGCCAGGCCCGCGCCGGCCTGCGCAAGGAGTGGCGGCGCTACCGCACCGGGGGCGGGTCGCCGCGCGCCCTCCTGCTGGCCGTCTGGTACGCGGGCGCCGTCGTGGCGGGCATCGCCCACGAGACGCTGGGGAACGGCCGGTCCTGACCGGGACGCGCACGCCCCGCCCCCGTGGGGCGCGGGGCGCTCGCGCGTCCCCGGCCGGTCAGCGTACGACGAGCCGGTCGCCGACCACGACGAAGTCCAGCCCGATCGCGTCGAAGGCTCTCAGCGCCTCCGTGGCCGTGTTCACCAGCGGCTCGCCGCGCGTGTTCAACGAGGTGTTGATCAGTACGGGCGGTACCCCCGCGTCCGACAGCGCGCCCAGCAGCTCGTGGATCAGCCCCGCACGCTCGTCCACGACCTGCGCCCGGACCGAGCCGTCCACGTGCACGGCCGCGGGCATGACCGCCCTCGCCTCGGCGGTGACCTGAGTCGCGCCGAGCATGTACCGCTGCAGCGTGGGCCGTTCGGACCAGAACCGGCCCGCGTCCTGGACCCGCGCCACCGGGGCCAGCGGCCGCCAGTGCTCACGGCCCTTGGTGAGGTTGATCTCGTCGCGCACCTCGACGGCGGACGGGAGGGCGATGATCGACCGGTGCCCCAGCGCGCGCGGGCCGACCTCGGCCCGGCCGACCGCCAGCGCGCCGATCGCACCGCGGCACAGCAGCTCCACCACGCGGTCGACCCGCAGCGGCTCCGACGCGACCGGGAGCTCCTCGCCGGCGCGGAGGACGGGCGACCCCAGGTAGGGGTCGAGCGGGCCCCCGGGCCGCCCGTCGCACAGGCTCCAGGCGGCGCCCAGCGCCACGCCCGCGTCGTGCGGGATGGGCGGGGCGTGGACGGGCTGCGGGAGCATGCCGTTGGCCGAGCAGTTCAGCGCCACCCCACCGGCCAGGCAGACGTCCTCCAGCCCGGTCTCCTCGCGTGCCCGGGCCACCATCGCCGCGATCGCCCGTTCGACCGTGTGCTGCGCGCTCCACGCCAGCCGTACGGCTTCCGGCACCTTGTCCAGCGTGTCGGTGTCCACGGTGAGCGAGGTGCGGCCCAGCAGCCCGCCGATGTGCTCGACCCAGGATTCCAGCACCTGGTCGTAGGAGTCCTCGTCGGTGTGCGCGAACGGCGGGGTGAGGTCGTCGTCGAGCAGTTGCCAGGGCTCCACGCCGCCGTCCCTGCCGTAGGAGGCCAGGCCCATGGTCTTGCCCGCGCCGAGGATGCCGAAGCCCAGCGCCTGGGAGACGGCCGCGTACATGATGCCCAGGGACCGTACCCGCGACCAGCGGCGCCTTCGCACCATCGGGCGGCCGCGCCGGGCCTCGAACAGGCTGGCCGACTCGTCCTCGCCGTTCCCGTCGACCACCAGGACCGCGGCCTCGGCCACACCCGCCGCGTACAGCCCGGACACCGCGTGCGCGCGGTGATGGTCGACGAAGACCACGTCGGGCCGGCGGCCCGTACCGGTCAGGCCGATGGCCCGCAGGAGCGCGTCGGGGCCGCCGAAGCCCCACCGCATCGCGTGCACGCCGTACATGCGCGGGACGTCCCAGCCGACCGCGACGACGTCCACGTCGGCCGGCGCGACGCCCGCGGACTCCAGCACGAACGAGACCGCGTTCAGCGGCTGCTCGTGGACTCCGTGCTTGGTCCGGGTGAACCTCTCCTCCTCGGCCATGGCGTAGACCCGGCCGGTCTCGTCGACCAGGCAGGCGGCGGTGTCGTGCCAGCCCACCGGGGGCACGTTGACTCCGAGTATCCACGTCATGGGGTGCTCCCCTTCGCGTACGCGCGGTGCTGGGCTCCGCAGGACCGGCAGAAGTCCGGGCTCTGGTTGAGCAGGGAGAGCCGGCGGAACTCTATGAGGCCCTCGTCGTTGATGCGCTCCTCCAGGTTCGGGTTTTCGACGTGCCCGAAGTTGAGCAGTTCGGGGAACGGCTTGGCGCAGCAGGCCGCCAGCAGGCCGTTCCAGGCGATGTAGAAGTTGTTCCAGGGCGCCTTGCAGCTCTCGAAACCGGTGATGGTGCGCTGGTCGTGCCAGTCGACCTCGATCCCGTGCCGCCGTCCCTGCTCCACGAGGGCGGTCATCGCCTCGGCGTACTCGTCGGTGACGTAGAAGTCGTACCGGTCCAGGCCGATGTCGGTCGCCGCCAGGTTCATGCCGTTGACGAACAGCGACCTGCCCCCCCACTCGGCGAGCGTGGACACCACCGCGGGCATTCCGGCGAAGTTCTCCGGGGTGACCACGCTGTTGAAGCGGAGCCGGGTGCCGTTCTTCTCGCACAGCGGGATCAGCTCGCCCACGATGCGCCGGAACTTCGGCCACACACCGGCCTGGCCCACGATCCTCTCGAACTCGTCCTCCACCGCGTCGATGGAGATCCGCAGCTCGGTGAGGTCGCCGAGGACCGGTTCGAGCGCCCGGACCGTCCGCGGCAGGCAGGCGTTGGTGCACAGGGAGATGAACGCGTCCGGGTTGAGGGAACGCGCCAGCTTCACCGCGTCGGCGAAGCGCGAGTACAGCAGCGGCTCGCCGAGGCCCCCGGCGAGGTCGAGGTAGTCCAGGTGCGGCACGTACCGGCGGGCGAGCCGTTCGAAGAGCTCCCACTCCATCTCGCGGTTGTGGACGAGGTCTTTGAAGAGCGTCTCGCGGGGACAGGTCAGGCAGGCGAGCTGGCAGCGACTGGTGATCTCGATCGTGACCTCGGTGGGCAGCCCGTCGAGCTTGACGGAACGCGCTTCCACAGAGGAGAGGAAACGTTGTTTCCGCCCGTGATGCGTCTCAGTCATGGTGTCTCTCCATAAACGGACCGGGCAACACAGATATCACATTCATATGAGGTACTGAATACTTGTCATCCGGAGTCGCCGAATGTCAAAGTCGGGTGCCGGAAAAGCCGATCGCCAGTCTTGACGGAGGTCACGTGGCGCATTACCTGGTCACCGGGGGAGCCGGTTTCATAGGCTCGTATTTGGTAGAGTCGCTGATGCTCCGGGGGCACCGGGTCGTGGTGCTCGACGACCTCTCCGGCGGCACCCGCGAACGGGCCGGTGAAGCGGAGCTCGTGGTGGGCTCGGTCTGTGACGTGGCGCTGGTGGACGAACTCTTCGAGCGGTGCCGGTTCGACGGGGTGTTCCATCTGGCCGCATTCGCGGCCGAAGGCATCAGCCATGTCGTCAAGCGTTTCAACTATGAGACGAACGTGCTCGGCACCGTTAATCTGGTGAACGCCGCGCTGAACTGCGGAGCGGGTTTCTTTCTGTTCGTTTCGTCGGTCGCCGTCTACGGGGCGGGACGCACCCCCATGCGCGAGTCCGATATCCCCGCCCCGGCGGACAGCTACGGTATCGCCAAGCTCACCTGCGAGCGCGAGCTCGAGGTCACACAGCGGATGCAGGGCCTGAAATCCCTCTCGGTGCGGCTGCACAATGTCTACGGCGAGTGGCAGAGCATGCGCGACCCCTATCGCAACGCCGTCGCGATCTTCCTCAACCAGATCCTCCGCGACGAGCCGATCACCGTCTACGGCGACGGCGGCCAGGTGCGCGCGTTCACCTACGTGCAGGACATCGTGGACCGGCTCGTCGCCGCCCCGGGGATACCGGAGGTGTGGGGCCGGGCCCTCAACCTCGGTGCCCGCCGCACCTACACCGTGGCCGAGCTCGCCGATGCCGTGCGTGTCGCGATGGGGGTCCCCGAGCACCCCATCGTGAACCTGCCCGTCCGGGACGAGGTGCGGGTGGCGTTCACCGACAGTTCCCTCGCCCGGGAGCTGATGGGCGACTGGGAGGACACCCCGCTGGAGGTGGGGCTGGGCAGGACCGCCGCCTGGGCCCGGGAGCACGGTGCGCAGAAGCTGCACTCGGTGCTCCGGCACGAGGTGGACGAGCGGCTCCTGCCGGAATGGGCCCGCCACGTCGAGAACCGGCTGGCCTCGTCATGAGCGGCGCGCGGAGGGAGCCGGCCATGGAGCCGTCCGAGATCGAGCGTCGCGCGGCCGAGCTGGGGCCCTGGGTGAGCAGCTTCGAGTTCGGGGGCGCGGTCTACCCCCGGGCGAACGGGACCGTGGTGACCCACGAGATCGAGCCGCGCACGGCGCTGCACCGGCAGCGGGTGGCGGAGTTCTTCGAAGCGTTCCCGGGCGCCGCGCGGATCCTGGAGCTGGGGATCCTGGAGGGTGCCGACACCGTGCACCTGGCGGCCCGGCCGGGCACCGAGGTGGTGGGGATCGAAGGACGCGCGGAGAACCTGGCGCGCGCCCGGTTCGTCATGGAGCTTCACGGGCTGACCGAGGTGCGGCTGCTGCTCGGCGACGTCGAGACCATGGATCTCGGGGAGCTCGGGGAGTTCGACGCGGTCATGTGCGCCGGGCTGCTCTACCACCTGACCCGGCCCTGGGAGACGCTCGCCGACCTGCGGAAGGTCACCGGTCGCCTCTACCTGCAGACCCACTACTGGAACCGGCGGGCGGAAACCCACACGGTCGGCGGGTACACGGTCAAGACCGTCAGCGAGACCTACTCCGAGCCGCGCCTGCGCGGGCTGGCCGAGCGGGTCCTGTGGTTCGACCGCGCGTCGCTCCTGACCGCGCTCCGAGACGCGGGCTTCGACCGGATCCAGGTGATCAGGGACGAGGCCGACGGCCCCGTGGGCACCATCGTCCTCACCTGCTCGGCCTCCGGGGTGTGCTGAGCGGAGCCCGAGCCCTCGCCGAACTGCCGGACGTGCCTCTGCTCACCGACGACGCCGGGTTCGCCGGCTCGACCGCGCATAGGGGGAGATCCACCGCCACCCGCCACCGCCGTACGCGTTCAGGGAGTCCGGGATGCTCCCGGTACTCAGGGTCGATGTTCCCGCACGGTTCGCGGGCCGGGCCGTACCGGCTCGATGACGGCGCGGTGTGGGCCGGGGCGGATGTCGTGGCGGTGCGGGGGACGCCGCTGTTCGTCTCGATCCGTTCGCGGTAGACAGGTGTCTTCACACCGGGCTGCCGACCGGCATGCGGAACGTCAGCCCATGTGCGGGTAGCGGTGGTCGGCCGGCGACTCCGGCAGAGCGGTCAGTTTGTTGTAGCCCAGGCCGAGGTCGGTCAGGTGAGTGAGGTTGCCCAGTGACTCGGGCAGGGCGGTCAGTTTGTTACCGCTCAGGTGGAGTGTGGTGAGGGCGGTGAGGTTGCCCAGTGACTCGGGCAGGGCGGTCAGCTTGTTGTAGCGCAGGTCGAGCGTGGTGAGGGCGGTGAGGTGACCCAGACACTCGGGCAGGACGGTCAGTTTGTTGTCGTAGAGGTAGAGCTCGGTCAGGTGAGTGAGGTTGCCCAGTGACTCGGGCAGGGCGGTCAGTTCGTTACAGCTCAGGTGGAGTGTGGTGAGGGCGGTGAGGTTGCCCAACCATTCGGGCAGGACGGTCAGTTCGTTACTGCTCAGGTCGCTATCGCGCAGGTCGCTACCGCTCAGGTCGAGCGTGGTGAGGGCGGTGAGGTGACCCAGACATTCGGGCAGGACGGTCAGTTTGTTGTCGTAGAGGTTGAGCTCGGTCAGGTGAGTGAGGTTGCCCAGTGACTCGGGCAGGGCGGTCAGTTCGTTACCGCCCAGGTCGAGGAAGGTGAGGGCGGTGAGGTCGCCCAGCGAATCAGGCAGGACGGTCAGTTCGTTACCGAACAGGTCGAGCCTGGTCAGGTGAGTGAGGTTGCCCAGCCACTCGGGCAGAGCGGTCAGCTCGCTACCGTACAGGTTGAGCTCGGTCAGGTGAGTGAGGTTGCCCAGCCACTCGGGCAGGACGGTCAGCTCGTTACCGCTCAGGTCGAGTGTGGTGAGGGCGGTGAGGTTGCCCAGCCACTCGGGCGGAGCGGTCAGCTTGTTGTAGCCCAGGTCGAGGAAGGTGAGGGCGGTGAGGTCGCCCAGCCACTCGGGCAGGACCGTCAGCTTGTTGACGCGCAGGTCGAGTGCGGTCAGGTGAGTGAGGGCGGTGAGCGATTCGGGAATCGTCTCCAGGCAGAGACGGGACAGGTCGAGTGTGGTCGATCCGTCTCGCAGGCAGTCGCTGATCAGTTCGGCGGCGACCGACTGGCCGTCTTCGGGCCTGACCATGTCTTCTCCTCGTCGTTGCCGATGTCTTCGAGCTTGGCCCTGTCGCGCCGGATACGAGAGCCGGTGACGAGGCTAAGGGCCGGTACTGGGAAACGACTTGTAGATCACTCCAGCGCATCGGGGAGAAGGCCGGACCGGATCGGGGCCGGGCCTTGAGCGACATCGGAACGGTGGATGGCGGCAACTCCGCCCGTGTCGGCTCGCTGACGCCACTGGCCGTTCCATTGTCGATCAGCCCCGCTACCGGGAGCCCGCTCCCATTCGCGACTCAACAACCCGATGAGGACCACACCCCTGCGGTCTGCTGACCCAGACCCCACGCCAAATCCCTTTGTCGGCAAACTCTCAGGTTGGTGAGGCGCTCATGAGCCCGGAATGATGTGGTCCCGCCATCGGGAATGCATGCAGGATGCATGCTGAAATGGGTGCATGGGAACCATACAGATCCGGGACGTCCCCGACGAGACCGAGCTGACGCTGAAGGCGAGGGCTGAGCGTGAGGGCAAGTCGCTGACGGCCTATGTGCGCGACCTGCTGAACGAGGAGGCCTCCACTCCGACGCTGGACGAGGTGATGGCCAAGATCGCTACTGATGAGCCGGTGCCGTACGACCCCGACTTCGTCCGCGAGACGATGCGCGAGGGGCACCGGTGAGCCTGGTCGTCGACGCCTCCGTCGTCTTTCGCCTCCTGGCCAACGTGAAAGGCGACGACCTTCTCCGTCGGCGGATGGCTCGCAAGGTGCACGCCCCGGCGTTGATCGACGTGGAGATCGCCTCGGGGGTGCGCGGACATGTGATCACCGGCAAGCCGGAGGTGCGCATCTCCCAAGCGCGGGCCCAGGTCATGCTGGAACGCTACGCCCAGCTCAAGATCACTCGACATCCCATGCTGCCCCTGCAGCGGCGGGTGCTGGAGCTGCGCAACAACCTCACCGCCTACGACGGCATGTATGTGGCTCTCGCCGAGCTGCTGGGTGTGCCGCTGCTCACCGACGACGCCAAGTTCGCCGGCTCGACCGGGCATCGGGCGGAGATCCACCGCTACCCGCCACCGCCGGTGTAGATCCTCCTGCAATGCGTTGGCCCCCGGACGGTCCACGGTGGATTCCACCGGGTTCTCCATGATGTCGATCATCACGGTCTGGCCGGGCTTGATGCGTCGAGGATAGATCGTGGATGAGCGGCGCTGCGGTCGGCAAGACCGATGCCCGAGCCTCCGATTCGAGACCCGGGCATCGCTTTTGCCGTGAGGTGGTCACTCGGGGAAGCCCGGCGACTTGAGGCTGGGCTGCTGCCACCCGCTCTGCGGGGTGTCAGCCCATGTGCGGGTAGCGGTGGTCGGTCGGCGGGACGAACGTCTCCTTGATGGTGCGGGCGTTGACCCAGCGGATCAGGTTGAGGATCGACCCGGCCTTGTCGTTGGTGCCCGAGGAGCGGGCGCCGCCGAAGGGCTGCTGGCCGACGACCGCGCCGGTGGGCTTGTCGTTGACGTAGAAGTTGCCCGCCGCGAAGCGCAGCCTCTCGGACGCCGAGGCGATCGCGTAGCGGTCCCGGGCGATGATCGAGCCGGTCAGGGCGTACTGGGAGACGCTCTCCATCTGGTCCATGACCGTGTCGAAGTCCGCGTCGTCGTAGACGTGCACGCCGAGGATCGGCCCGAAGTACTCCCTGGCGAAGATCTCGTCCGTCGGGTCGGCCGACTCCAGGATGGTCGGCTTCACGAAGTAGCCGGTGGAGTCGTCGTACGAGCCGGTCAGCACGTTGATCGAGTCGAGCGAGCGGGCCCGGTCGATCGCCGCCTTGTGCTTGGCGAACGCCCGGCCGTCGATGACCGCGCCCATGAAGGTGGACAGGTCGGCGGCCACGTCGCCGATGGTCAGCGACTCGGCGGTGGCGACCAGCTCGTCGCGGATCGCCGACCAGACCGAGCGCGGCACGTACGCGCGGGAGGCGGCCGAGCACTTCTGCCCCTGGTACTCGAACGCGCCGCGGACCAGCGCGGTGGTCAGCACCGCGGGGTCGGCCGAGGGGTGGGCCAGCACGAAGTCCTTGCCGCCGGTCTCGCCGACCAGGCGCGGGTAGGACCGGTACCCGGTGATGTTGGCGCCGACCGTGGACCACAGGTGCTGGAAGGTGGCGGTGGAGCCGGTGAAGTGGATCCCCGCCAGGTCCGGGTGGGTCGTCGCGACCTCGGAGACGGCGGCGCCGTTCCCGGTCACCATGTTGATGACGCCCGGCGGGAGCCCGGCCTCCTCCAGCAGGCGCATGGTGAAGTGCGCGGCGAACTGCTGGGTGGGGGAGGGCTTCCAGACGACGACGTTGCCCATCAGGGCCGGAGCCGTCGGCAGGTTCCCGGCGATCGCGGTGAAGTTGAACGGCGTGATCGCCAGGACGAAGCCCTCCAGCGGGCGGTACTCCATGCGGTTCCACGCGCTGGAGGTGGAGAGCGGCTGGTCGGCGTAGAGCTGGCGCGCGTAGGCCACGTTGAAGCGCAGGAAGTCGATCAGCTCGCAGGCGGAGTCGATCTCGGCCTGCTGCGCGGACTTGGACTGGCCCAGGACCGTCGCGCCGTTCAGCGTCTGCCGGTACGGCCCGGCCAGCAGCTCGGCGGCGCGCAGGAAGATCGCGGCCCGCTCGTCGAAGGGGAGCGCGCGCCAGGCGGGCGCGGCCTTCAGCGCGGCGTCGATCGCGGCCCGCACGTCGTCGGCGGTGGCCTCGGCCGTGCGGCCCAGCACGGAGGCGTGGTTGTGCGGCTGGACCACGTCGATCGAGGCGCCGCCGCCCATCCGCTGCTCGCCGTCGATCGTCATCGTCAGGTCCAGCTGGGCGCCGGCCAGCTCCTTGATGCGGTTCTCGAGCGCGGCACGCTCCGCGCTGCCGGGCGCGTAGCCGAGCACCGGCTCGTTGGCCGGGGTCGGGACGGTGGAGATGGCATCCATCACTTGCCTCCAAGGGCGCGAAGAAAGAAGGCGATGTTCGCCGGGCGTTCGGCCAGCCGGCGCATGAAGTAGCCGTACCAGTCGTCGCCGTAGGGGACGTAGACGCGCACGGTGTGCCCCGCACCCGCCAGGGCCTGCTGCTTGTCGGTGCGGATCCCGTAGAGCATCTGGTACTCGTAACCGCCCCGGGAGCGCCCGAACCGGTCGGCGAGGGTCTCGGTGATCGAGATCAGGCGGTCGTCGTGCGTCGCCACCATCGGGTAGCCCGCCCCCGCCATGAGGATCCGCAGGCAGCGCACGTAGGCCTTGTCGACCTCGCTCCTGCTCTGGTGCGCCACCGAGGCGGGCTCGGCGTAGGCGCCCTTGACCAGGCGGACCCGCGAGCCCTCGTGCGCCAGGTCGCGGCAGTCGGCCTCGCTGCGGAACAGGTAGGACTGGATCGCGACACCGGTGGCGGGGAAGTCCTCGCGCAGTGCCCGCAGGATCTCCAGCGTGGAGTCGACCGTGGTGTGGTCCTCCATGTCCAGGGTCACGTTCGCGCCGGCGGCGCGGGCGGCCTCGCAGATCCGCCGGGCGTTCTCCAGGGCGATCTTGTCGCCGTCGGAGCCGAGCGCCTGGCCGACCGCGGAGAGCTTCACCGACACCTCGGCGCGGTCGCCGAGCCCCAGTCCGCTCAGCGCGTCGAGCAGCACGGCGTACGCCCCGGCCGTCTGGGCGGCGGCCGCGGCGTCCTTCGTCTCCTCGCCCAGGTGGTCGACGGTGGCGGTGAGACCGGCGGCGGTCAGCCTGCGGACCGCCTCGACCGCGTCCCGGGTCGTCTCACCGGCGACGAACCGGTCGACGACCTTGCGTGTCAGCGGCACACCGGACACCGCGCGCCGGACCAGCGGCACCCGGGATACGCCGAGAAGTAGGGAACCGAGCATGCTTTCACCCTAAATCTCCAGCTCAGCGGACCATCATGTGCATCTGCCACGATCGGCGGGAGAAGTGTTCATACAAATGCACAACAATGGTGGGGTGCTGCAGGAGACAGTCGACGAGATAGCGGCCAGGCTCGGTGCCTCGGCCACCCTGGAGGACCGTTCCTTCCAGCTTCTGGCGTACGCCGCGCAGAGCGGGAACATCGACAGGGTGCGCCAGGAGTCCATCCTCCGCCGCCGCGCGACGGAGAAGGTGCGCCGCTACTTCGAGGAGTACGGCATCGCCGTCGCCCGTGGGCCCGTGCGCATCCCGGCCGACGCCGACCTGGGGGTGCTCGCCCGGGTGTGCGTGCCGCTCCGGCACCACGACGTCACCTACGGCTACCTGTGGCTGCTCGACGACGGCACGCTCGACGACGAGGCCCTCGCCTCGGTGGCGAACCTGGTCGCCCGGGCGGCCGCGGTCCTCGCCCAGGAGGCCCGTCGCCGTCAGGACCTGGGCAGGAACCTGCGGGAGTTGTTCTCGACCGACGCCGAGGAGCGCTCCTGGGCGCTGGGCCGGCTCGACCTGCGCGGCCCGGTGGCGGCGATCGCCGTCCGCGGCTCGCCGGACCGGGTCGCCGCCCTGTGGACGCTCCCGCGCGGCGTCCTCGCCGACCCGGCCTTCGACGCCGGGGACGAGCCGGTGGTCGCGCTCCTCGCCCCGGCCGGTCAGGCGGGGGAGCTGGCCCGCCGGATCCAGGCCATGTACGCCACCGTGGCCGGCGTCGGCGACCCCCGGGCCGACCCCGCGCAGGCCTGGCGGAGCTGGCGGGAGGCCGTGCGCGCGCTGCGGGTGGCCGGGCGCGTGCCCGCCCTCGCGCCCGTCGCGGTCTGGTCCGGTCTCGGCGTCTACCGGACGCTCGCCCGCATGTCCCCGGCCGAGCTGCGGGAGGTGGCCGGGGAGGCCGGCGCCCTGGCCGGTGACCCGGAGCTGGCCAGGACCGTGGAGGGCTACCTCGACCGCGCCGGTCACGTCCAGGGGACCGCCGCCGCGCTCGGCGTGCACCGCCAGACGCTCTACTACCGGCTGGCCAAGGCCGAGCGGCTCACCGGCCGAGACCTGGCCGACGGGGAGGACCGGCTCCTGCTCCACCTCGGCCTCAAGGCGGCCCGTCTGCTGTGACCGCCGCTCCTTGTAGGCAATATGTCTGCTTTTGTCATCTTTTGTCATTGTATTGAATGATCTTTCATCATCATGTTGGGGGATGTAGCTGCAAAGGGGGCCATGCCACCATTCCGGACATGAACGACGTTGACCCCGTACGCCGGGCGCTGGCCCGGCTGGTGGAGTCCGGCGAGCTCCGCGCCGAGCAGGTCGAGCCGGTCGCCCGCGCCGTGGACGAGGCGCTGCGCGCCCGCGGGGGCGGCCGGACCGGCGGCGCGGCCCCGTGGAGCGAGATCGTCGCCTACGTCGGCGGAGGGCTCGTCCTGGCGGGCGCCGCCGTCTTCGTCGGCCTGAGCTGGGACCGGATGGACCAGGCGACGAGGATCGCCGTCCTCGCGGTGATCACCGTCCTGCTGCTCGGGACGGCCGCCGGGCTGGGCCGGGCCGTGCGGTCGGCGACCGGCAGGACGGCCGTCGTACAGGGCAGGGTCGCCGCCACGCTCGCCGCGCTGGGCGCGGGCGCCGCCGCCCTCTGCGCCGGGGCCGCCGCGACGGGCCGGCGG